>PLSG01000587.1 GCA_003164155.1 Parachlamydiaceae bacterium
AAGGCGAAGGCAAAGAGCGCGCTGAATATTCTCGCCCTCCTAAAATCTGGATAAAAGCCTTAGCTATCTGTGATTCAGCATTTAAAACCATGTATCAACGAGATTTAGATGTTCAACCAGCTGAAGGGCGTTGGGTGCTGAGTAAAAGAGATCATGGAGTTGAAGAAATCTTACAAGATTCAAGGGCTTATAATTCTGCACTGCAAGCGCTGGCTCAAATGAAACTAAAAGATATTTATCAATTCTATAAAAATTATAAAACTACTGGAAAAATTCAACAGGCGATTAAAAGGGTATTTTCAGAGAAAAAAGCCTTTTCTCCGTTGGACTTTGATGTATCAGAGAAAACCCTTAAGGAGTTGTTTTCGTTGGCTATCCTCCGCTCGCGTGGTAAGTTTGTAAATGCAAAGGGTGTGGCCATGAAACCAGAAGAACTGCTAATCGCTAAGAAAGATTTGGTCTTTTTACATGATAATTTCCTAGTTCCCTGGGATCCCATAGGTGGCACAAAATCATCTAAAGCCGAAACCGCTTACCTAAGTAATTTGGATCGACTAGTCAACACTCGGGTATTTCTCTTTAACGCCACTCAATAGGATTGCAAGCAAGCCAAAAGCGCTTGTATATGCTCTAAGGAAATAGAGGGGAAGTTGGCTATGCGCAGGCAGCTTTCTTTTAATTTACCATGTCCCTTGCCTAAAATCATGTGGGAGAGCAAAGCCTTTTGCTGCCACACAAGTGGATCATCCACAGCCATATTCACCACGGTTGGCGAACGCCAGGCGGTGTCGGCAATAAAAGCTTTCCAAGGCAAGGCAGCAGCATACAACAATTGCGCTTTGAGCTCCATTTGGGCGGCATGCTTATCCACATCCCAATCCGCCATCTGCGCAGCCAGCAAAGCGATATTTAGCATATTGGGCGTTTCAGGTGTCTGATAGAGGCGCATCTTTTCGGCTAGCTGATCAAAGCGCTGCCATGGGGCTATGCCCATGGCCATTGCGCCCTTTTTATGCTGGATTTCGGCCGCTTTAGCCACCGCGCGCGGACTGACGATCAAAAATCCAAGGCCCGAGGGCAATCCTAGACATTTCTGCACGGATCCCAACCAAAGGTCAGCCACGAGCCAGGGCATGCGCATGGCGCCAAAAGAAGAGGTAACATCTATGGCGATCAGCGGGTCTGGATTTTGCTGCCGCAAACGCTGCAGACAAGTTTGTGGCCACATCAGCCCCGTGCTGGTTTCGTTATGGGTGACGGCAATCAGCTCCACCTGCTGAGGGATGGAAGCATTTTCCCATGGGACGGCAAGGTCAAGCGCAGACTTGCAGGCGCAAGCCTCTAAACCAATGCCTGTGGCAGTCTGGAAAAAAAGCTCTGAAAAAGAACCGTGCACAAAATGAAAGCTTGATTTGACCACTAGATTGCGCAACAGGGTGTCCATGGCCACTGTAGCCGAAGGCTGGTAAAAAATGTGATAATCTGTGGGAAGGCCCATTTTCTCCCGCAAGCCCTCTATGGCTTGTTTGCTCACCTCCATAAAGGCTTGGGAGCGATGTGAAAGCGACAAAAAGCCGCTGGCCGCAATTTCGCAAATAGCGCGGCGGATCTTGGGGGATAGTTGGGACGGCCCAGGATTAAAGGTAAGCATTTCAGTAGAGGATGCGTGCACGGATGGTTCCTTGGATGGCTTTTAAAGAGGCTAGCAGATGGTCGTCATGCTTCTTTTCAAGGTCAAATACCACATAACCCACTTCTTGATTAGTTTTGAGGTATTGGACTAAAATATTTATGTTTTGATCAGATAAAATTTTGTTAATTTGATACAATATACCTGGAATATTGTGATGAACGTGCAAGATGCGATGGGTGTTCTCGTTGGGAGCTAAACAGATCGCAGGAAAATTGGTCGCCCCTTCGGTACTGCCGCGATTGATGAAATGCACCAATTTCTGTGAAACGCTGAGCGCTATGCTCTCTTGGGCTTCCTCCGTGGCCCCGCCGATATGAGGAGTCAGGATCACATTCTCCATATTTTGCAAAACACTGCTAAAGGGCTTATGAACGTCTGCAGGCTCTTGCTGAAACACATCTATGGCAGCACCTTGCAAAACCTTATGGCGCAAGGCTTGGGCTAGCGCTTCGATATCTACTACCTTGCCGCGGCTGGTGTTGATCAAATAGGCCGATTTTTTTAAGAAGGGCAAGTTTTCGGCATTGATCAGATTGCGTGTCGCAGGGGTTTCTGGCACATGCAAAGTGACTATATCCGCCATCGAAAGCAGGGCCTGCAAACTGGGCATGGACTTGACGTTGCCTAAGGATAGTTTCTGTTCGATATCGTAATAAAAGACCTGCATTCCCATGGCCTCAGCCAAAATGGCCACTTGAGTACCGATGCGCCCATAGCCCACTATCCCCAGAGATTTCCCGCGCAACTCGTGTGCGCCCGAGGAATGCTTTTTCCACTGTCCGGCATGCGCGGCGGCATTTTTATTAAAAAGATTGCGCATAAGCACAATGCATAATCCGATGACCATTTCGGCCACAGAGCGCGTGTTGGAATGAGGGTCATTGAACACCGGTATGCCTTTTAGCATAGAATTCTGAAGATCGACTTGATTGGTGCCGATACAAAAACAACCGATGGCCATCAATTTCGTGCAATGGGCTAAGACTTCTTGGGTGACATGTGTACCCGAGCGGATGCCCAAAATATGCGCATCGTGCAGACATTGGATGAGTTCGCTATGCGATAGGGCAGAAGTGGAATGTTCCAGGCGGGTAAAGCCATTGTCGTGAAAAACCTTCACAGCTTTGGGATGGATATTTTCCAAAAGCACAATTTTAAGCTTGTTTTTGGCATAAGAAAGCTCATCCATACATCATACCTCTCAATAGCTGGCGCAATTCGCCCACAGATTTAGCTTCTGGCACGCACCTATCTAAAACAGCCTTGCGGCGTGCATTTTGCGTAAATGCAATGAAATGATCGACC
>PLSG01000574.1 GCA_003164155.1 Parachlamydiaceae bacterium
GTAGTCTGGTGCTGGGGATGATGCAGGCCATGCGGATTGTAAAAAACCGTATTTTGACATCCCAAGGTTTTTATGTAAGCATTCATTTCTAGCGTAAAATTAGAGACGGAACCGCTTATATGATGGGCTATGACGTTGGCAGCATCATTGCCAGAGATCATCATCAAGCCGTATAAGAGTTCGCTCAGCATCATCTGTTCGCCTATTTTAAGCCCCATGTGGGAAGAACCTGTCTCTATCCAGTGTGCCGGCAATTTATAGCCCGAGCGGATTTTGGCCTCTTTGGTGATAGATGCTACGGCATCTTGCTCGGCAGTCACCATCTCGGAAAGAGAGTTTTCCCCTCTTTTTAAGGCATAAGCCGCTGTGGCAATTTTTGTGATGCTGGCGGGATAATGCAAAGTTCTTGCATTTTTCTCATACAGAATAGCCCCCGTTTCGGCATTGATCATGATGGCCGATTCAGCCGAGATGTCCATTTTTAAGAGCTCGGCACAGGCCATGCGCTCACCTTGACAGATATAAAATGCAATAAAAATATAAATATAAAACCAGCGCATAGCTTTGGGCATTCCATTTGTAATTCCTCTTGAATGTTTTTAAAAGAGGAACGGGTAGTTTGAATTTCCCCCCTAATTTACACGATATGGATTCTTTGCGCCAACTCTAAAATCGCACGGGTTCAGATACCGGACAGGTTCTGGAAATTTTAGGGCATTGAAAAGTTCATTACTCGCCTATAGCCTGTAATTTTTTCCTTCTCCCTGCTTGTGTCCTTTTAGCAAATAAGTTGGCGCGCTAGAAGTTGGCACGCTAATTGCATAATAATAAAACGTAATAAAGATAATAAATAGTGTTAAGGGAAATAGATAAGGAGGAGACCATGGAAAATTTCTCATCGCTAGAAGCTTCATATCAAAAGTATGTGCATAATTTAGAGCAGTGGCTTCCCGAAGGAATTATCAATATCGATTTGATGATGCTGCATAGCTATGGAATTCTCGACAATGCAGATCAAAGCACTCAGGATCCTTTATCGCGCTATTTTCATGTGATGGAAACGGAAGAAAAAATCACTTTGGTCAACAATCAATTCGTCATTTGGATTATCCCTGAAAATGCGAACAACACTCCTACCACCTATACTTTGATTGCGACATATTCCCAAGATAAAGCCCCTCATTTAGAACTGGCCTTCGCCACGGCTGGCGCCTACAATACATCGCGGATGGTTTTGCGCATATTGGAGAAATTCTTGCACGAGATCCAAGAAAATGAAGATATGATAAAAAAATATCAACAAGCGTCGTAGAATCTATTCTTTATAAGTTACTCTGGGCGCAATTCAAAAGCAACGCAACAGCGATACCCATATGTTTTGTATTCACCCCCGAATGGGGGTGNNGGCAAGCGAAGCGCGGCCCTGGGAAGGCGATGATGAATATTGTACCCCTGAAAGGGGTACGGGCTGTGTTATAATAAGCATGGCTTTTGCCACATCTGCAGTATATACCCTTATGTTATTTCATCAACGTTCTTCAAATGCAGCCCGCACCCCATTTCAGGGGTGCATAATTTAATTTTAGATTCCCCAGGGCTGCGCTAGCGCTTGCCCTGGGCTACATGCCCCCACCCCCGTTCGGGGGTGAAGAATAGGATGCTTTCACTAATGTATAAGCCTACAGCGTACTGGTGACTCTTTGAGCTTATTTGGAAACGCCAAAGCGTTCCAGCCAAGCTACGATTTGACTCACATCGCCATTTTCTAAAGCCGTGGCCAAGCTCTGATAGTCGCTTTCTAGCTTTTTCAAAGAGGCTGTCATCGTGCCATTGCCAAGTACTTTGTCGAGTAACTTTAATTGGCTAATTACTTCATCGATAGTTTCCTTGCTTGCATTCAGCAGCTTGCCAGCTGCCGATGTCAGACATTTGGCTTTAACCGCGGCGACGAGATCTTTTACTAATGCTTTACCCTTAGAGCTGCGGGCATAGGCGTTGAGCAAGCTTTCGGCGAGATTCCATGCATCTTTTCCCGCGTTTGGCTGAGATGCCACTGTGCGGGCCATTTGGGCCAGTTCGAAAAACTCAGTGAATAGCTGGATCTCTTGTTTGCGATCGAGCAGCCATCCGAGCTTTTCTTGCAGCTCTATTCCCTCTGGATCGCCAGGCACAATGCCCTCTTCGGCGGCGTTGATTGCACGGCTGCCGATGTCTAAAACGCTGCTTAAGGTAGAGGATAGCTCTTTAGAAGAGGTGGCTAAGCCAGCTAAGGCTGCCAGACTAATCGCCACGCTTAAATTGCTGCCTCGATTGCTTCCATCTAGAGAAATCCGCCCTAACAACGAGCCCACTTTTTGAGCTATCGAATATAGAATGTTATCACGAGGCATTTCTGGACCAGCTCCCGGAGTAGAACTCGGAGCAGCTCCCGGCCTAGAGATTGGAGTCGATTGTGGTTTAGGCTCGGCAGCAGTAGGAAACAAAATTTTGGCGGCCAAACTAGCTAGCGGTCGATATTTGTTAACTGCGGCAGCAATCGAACCTTCCGAGCTTTTTACTTTTGTCCACACTTCCGAGACTTTTTGTGCGCCAGCGCCTACGAAAGTTGAAAAACGACTTGCCCCACTGATTATAGGTTGGACCATATTCTGATTGATCGCATTGCCCATTCTTGAAAAAACACCTGCAATAGACATATTAACTCCTAAAAAGGATTTTATTATTTGCTAACCAAACAAATCAGTTTGTCTGTCGTTCGGTGTTTGCCATTATAAGTTTGCAATTGATAGGTTTAGATAAACATAGCGTTAATATGCGGTAAAGACAGAAAATTTTTACTCAGAAGACCCGTTGCGGTTATGGGCGTAGATTAGGTCCAAAATGCTTCTTTGAGTTGCTTCTCGCACAACTGTCAATCCAGGCTTGACACCTTGCTCCGATAGTTCGAAAGCTTTCATGGTATTGCAGATGCGGCCATCGAGGCGCACTCCCACTCCCTGGATTCCGACCATATTGCCCCAGTCGCCAAACATCTCCAAGGTCATTTCGCAGGCTGTAATGAGAAACAATACTTTCCTCTTGGGATTGTTGTGGACAATCTCAAAGATTTTTCCGCCTATATAGTGAATGGTGGGAATAAAAAGCGGAATGGCTTGGGATGAGGAAAGGGCATTGACCGCCTTACCTATGAAACACTGCCGGCATACCGGGTTTTCCGGGTCGTGGATACATTCCTCCGTAAATCTGCCTGAGGGGCATTCAAAAGGCTTGTGGCAATATGAAAAACCTACTACGAATAAAGGATTTTGAGATTCCATCAGTTTTTCAAAATCGGGTAGGGAATCGACGCCATATAAGAAAAAATCGCCGTCCCTTTTATAGGGCTTTTTTTTTAGGCAAGACTTCAGAAAGCTCCAGCCGTAT
>PLSG01000538.1 GCA_003164155.1 Parachlamydiaceae bacterium
CACAGAGAACACAGAGAACACAGAGGAGGGCAAAATAAGCGCAAAGGGGAACATAGCCAAATAAAAGATTTAAAACCAAAGAGAAAATATTTTTTCCTTCTTTGTGTTCTTTGTGATCTTTGGGTGTTTCTTTGTGTTTAAAAATTTTAAATTCGAGGCAGGAGGTAATGGACTTTAATCTTCGGTTTTTTTGGGATTATGAGGGGCGAAAGGAGGGGAGATTGGGATGGGAAGATACCCCCTTGCACTCTAGATGGCTAGAGGCAAGGGGAAGAATGAGGGCTAGGGGCCTTAAGTTAAACCTAAGTACAACTTAAGACTAGAACTCAAAGGTGAATCCAACGTTCACGCCTTGTGCCCAGATCCCATCTGAGGAGCGTCCACAACGGTTATTTCTTTCAGCGCTAACCACAGGAAGGTCGCTTATGGCATTAGAAGCTGCTGAATTGATATCTCGGTTGACCACTCTGCCAGCTCTCAATACATTGCTGACGTACAAGAAGGTATAGCCCACTTGTATTTTGCAGCCGTCCATTACTTGATAGCCTACGTTGAGGTTGACTTCAGGTAATACGGAGAACTTGGTGTTGGTGTGCTTACGAGGATATTGCACAAAATAGCCGCCATCGAAGATTTGAGGATCGTTAAAACGATCGAAATCGTTGGTCACTAGTCTGCCTCTAGTTTTGATATTTTTAACTATGCCGCCAAGAGCTACTTTAGCTTTCAAGTTCAAAAAGAAGCAGTTCCAGGTAGTGGTTGCATTGAAACCAACTTGAGCGCCGTAAAAGTTGTTGTCAACTTTGAACTGGTCGGAGGTAGTAAAAATGTCTGTTCTGTCCTGCAAGAAGCGGTTATTGAAATCATTATTCAAATAAGGGCTGTTGGTCGAGAACGTGAGATCTTCATTGAAGTTCCAGTAACGGAAGCCCGCTAAGAGATCGACGTTATAATCGCAATCCTTTAACCAGCCGCCGGCGATGGCGTTTAATTCAGCGCCTTGCATGCGGTTGGAGGATTTTAGTCTGGCTGCGCCAGAAAATGCATTGTGTCCATTCACGCTAGGATTTGCGATCACCACAGAATTTTCTGCATCTATGGAAGTGTCGAAGAATGGGATGTACAGGTAATCACTGCCTGCGAGCCCGTTCGAAAACACGCCATGTGTTCTGGAGTTTTGAGGTAAGAAGAAGTAGTTAGCTTCTGCGCCCCAAGTGCGGCAGTCGTCAAACCAATAGCCTAGGGCAAATTTTCCGCCCGAGCGCCATTTGCTTTTTAGATGGTCTCCACCCAAAACTGTATGGGATCCTTCCTGATCCAGGACATCGCCGCTGATTAAACTATCGTTTGCTACAACAAAAGGTGTAGGATCATCGGCGCGTTTTACTTGCCAATAAAGGTAGTCGGCTTCGAACCAGTATCTGTTAGCACAACCGCTGTCATCATAGGGTGTGTAGCAAGAGCCTGGGTTTGAAGGACTAAAACAATCTTGGGCTTGTACGTTAGCAAAAAGCAACAAGCTGGCAAATATGCCGCTTATAGACGTTCTCAAAATATTTTTCATAACACTCCTTTTTAAAAAATGCACTGCTATTTGTTAGTTAACGAAAGTTTGCATATTTTGTCGATATTTTTTTGTGTCCTTTGTGTGAAATTGAGCGCCTCTACAGAGAGGAATGGTGAGAAAAAAATTATTTTGGGCGCTGCTCTTTTTCAATTTCGGCTTGCGTTTTGCGCATATAGAGCAGTTCCAGTTGCGCATCCAGTGCATAGTTTTTGAGTTGGTAGGCTGCTTGGGATTGGCGATGCAGGTGCATGAGGTCTGGATTTTTCTCCATCCACATCACCGGCATATGCGGAAAAAGGGCTTCTAGCTTGGGACGCAGCTGCAAGCTGTTAGGGGTGACGATGTGCGAGATGCCTTGGAGCTTTTCTTGCATGGCGTTTAAAGGGCAGAGTTCCGGGGGGGACAGGTAGGTCACTCTTCCATTCTCTTGCCGCCCTTTGATGAGATAAACCCCTCCGATTTTGGCGTCGATTGCCGCCAAGAAAAGGCCTTCACGATCTGGTATGAATGACATCAACGATCCTACTCCCAGCAAGGGCGTCTGGCAAGCATACGCTAGGCATTTGGCAACTACGGCTCCGATGCGCATGCCCGTATAGGAGCCAGGACCTACACCTACAGATATGTAAGAGAGCTGTTTTGGCGATAAACTGAGGTCTTTAAAGGCTTTAGCGATATGTGGAATGAGTTCTTGAGAGCTCATATAGCCAAAGGAAAGCAGCTCCTCATACAAGACGGCGTCATCGGCAATTATGCCCACAATAGCTCTTTCTGTGCTGGTTTCGATTATTAAACTGATTATTTTTGCATTGGAGATCCCTTCGGCTAGCTTTGGATTGGTCATCTGCACACTTCATTTTTCAGGGGTTTGTTCTGGCGGCTATTGGTTTAATTTCGTCCAGATGTGCTCGGCTGCAACGCCTCATCTGCTGCATCTGGCTTCTTGGGAATAGCTCGCGCTATGCCCTCGTCGCCAGCTGCACCATCTGAGGCGTTTCGCTAGAGCACATCTTTGGGCGAAATTAAACCAATAGCCGTTCTGGCTTCATAGCTTCTGCGTTGAAAAGCGTTCCCTATCTTAAGCGCTTGCCGATATTTTGCAACAGTGCGGCGTGCGCAAGCGATCCCTTTTTTTTCTAAAAGGCGGGAAATATCTTCATCGGAGAAGGGGGCTTTATTATTTTCACCCTGAATGATTTCTTGTACTAAACCGCGCACGGTGGTGGCTGAGACGTCCTGTCCTTGCTCTGAAACGTAGGCATGCGTGAAAAAATAGCGCAGCGGAAAAATCCCCCGCGGCGTTTCGATGTACTTGTTGGACACGGCCCGGGCTATGGTGGATTCGTGGACTTGCAACTCTTCGGCCATGGCCTGCATGGTCAATGGCGCCAAGGTGCCGGTTGGAGATAGGAAAAAGTCTTTCTGCTGCCTCGCTAGGCTTATGGCGATGCGCAGCAAGGTGTCATTCCTTTGGAGGATATTGTGTAAAAACCATCTGGCAGACAAGATTTTTTGGTGGATGAATTCTTTGGCCTCGCAGGAGATTTCGTCGCTTTCGAGCATGCGCATATAGCGCGGATTGAAGCGCAGCTGGGGCATGGTTTCAGCGTTAATTTCCGTCGAAAGGATATCTCCTTCTAGCCTAAGTTGGATGTCTGGCACGATGTTGTGCACCCATTGCATGGAGAAGGAGCCGCCCGGGGATAAGTCCAGCTTGGAAATGCGCCCCATAGCTTCGCCAATGCTCTCTAAGGAGCATTTTAGATGCCCTTGAATAAGACTGATCCGGTTGTGCAGCAGATCTTCGTAGTGATTTTCGAGCATGGTGTATTCCATGGAATTTTGCCGATTGAGATTGCGCAGTTGGATCAGGTAGGATTCTTGAATGTTGGCTGCCCCCACGCCTTGCGGTTCAAATGTCTGGATGCTTTTCAGCAAGACGGCTAGATCAGCCTCTGTGGTGTGCTCTAGGATGGCAATTTCTTGTAGGGGAGTCGATAGAAAGCCTTTTTCGTCGAAATTGCCGATGATCGCTTCCGCTAGCTGCAGCTGGTGCGGATCGCTAAAGGTCAAGCGAGCCTGCTGCATCAGATGTTCGAACAGCGAAGTTCTTACTTGGATGGAGCTTTCCAGGTAAGACTGATTTTTTTCTTCTGCGAGGGTCTTTTTGGGGTGATAGCTTTGATCATCTTGCATATTTTCGCGGAACTCTTCATCCAGGCGATGCAAGATGTCTAAGTCGTGGTGATCGAAGGCTATTTCTCTTTCTGCAGGCAGCTCCTCTTGCAAGTTGAGCTCTTGTTCTCGATGTGCGTCATTAGAGCCCTCATCTGACTCATTTCCCGCTTCAGAATACTCGAGCAAAGGGTTTTTTGCGACCTCGGCTTCAATCATGTCGGATAATTCGAGAATAGGCGCTTGCAGCAGTTGTATGGCTTGCTGCATTTTAGGCAGCATCATCAGGCGTTGCAGTTGCTTTTGGTGAGGCGCTTGCTTTTGCTTGAGATTTAGGGACAGTGAATCTGCCATGGATAACCTCCTTAAAGTACAATGCATATATAAACTATTTAGGACAAAGCGGAAAGGTAAGTTTTTTTGCTTTGACAACAATAATAGATAGTTTAAAAATGGCCAGGGTAAGGCGTTCTAAAAAAAAGACGTGTACAATATTTTTTCGGAGCATCTCTATGCAAGATTTAAGTGCAGAAACGGTTATCGAATCGAAAAATCAGACCATCGCAGAGTTTCAAGATTCCATTTTAATCGTCGACGACGACCCCATAGTGCTCTTATCACTGCAAGCCATTTTGGAACATGAACATTATCACGTGATTGCGGCAAGCAGTGGTTATGAGGCCATAGAGGTGATGCAAAAGCAGCCTGTGGCCGTGATTATCTGCGATCAAAATATGCCGGGCATCAATGGGACTGCTGTGCTTCAGCGCGCGCTTGTTTTGCATCCCGATTCTATCCGCATTATCCTGACGGGAAATAGTGACTTAAACACAGCTGTGCAGGTGATCAACTTAGGCCAGATCTCGCAGTTTATTGTAAAGCCTTGGGATAATGCCTCGATCTTGCAGACCGTGCATTCTTCGATAGAAAAATACAGGCTGACGCGGGAAAATCGCCAGCTGCATGAGCTTATAAAAAACCAGCATAAAGCCCTCTCTAAGTCCCATGAAAGCTTGCAGCAAGAAATTCAGCTAGGAGCGCATATTCAAGAAGTCTTGCTTTTGGGAAAAAAGCCGAACGATGTGAGCGGATTTTCCATAGATGCCACCTCCATTCCGTCGCGCGATGTGGACGGAGATTTCTTTGATTTTTACCGCCCTAACGCTACGACCTTGGACGTGGTGATTGGCGACGTTATGGGCAAGGGGATCCCTGCGGCATTGGTGGGGACGGCCGTGAAAATGCAGTTTGTGCGTTTTGCGTTGCCTTTTACGCCTACGCATCTTTTCGATAAGTTGCGTTTATGGCATGAAGACATTCTGCCTCCATACCAGATATTGCAGCATGTGCATGACGAGATCGATCAGCAGCTCATCGAGCTGGAGTTTTTTGTCAGCTTGTTTTATGGGCGATTCGATTTGGCAAAACAGACCTTTACTTATGTCGATTGCGGATCAACCAAGCCTTTGCATTACCGGAAGGCTCAAAAGACTATCGTCCCTTTGGCTGGGAACAACTTGCCCTTGGGGCTGGTAGAGGTGGCTGAATATCGCGATATAGCCCTTTCTTATGGGATTGGGGACTTATTCGTGTTCTATTCAGACGGTGTGACGGAGGCGCGCGCTCCCGATGGAGAGCTTTATGGCTGTGACAGATTAAAACAGCTCGTGCAAGACAATGCCGACATGGGCGCATCTGATTTGCTGGCATTGGTGCAGCAAACGGTTTTGGCCTTTGCCCAGAAAAAAAATGTGGATGACGACTTGACTATGATCATCATCAAAATTGAGGAATGCTCCATTTCTAAGGCTTTGCAGCCGCAAGATGTGAAATTTAAAAGCGACTTGGCGCAGCTAAAGGCTGTGCGGGCCTATGTGAAAACAGTTTGTCAAAATGCCCCCGGGGACGAGGAACGCCTGATTGAACTACTCGAACTTGCAATCAACGAGGCTTTTTGCAATATTGTGAAACATGGGTACG
>PLSG01000424.1 GCA_003164155.1 Parachlamydiaceae bacterium
AAAAAGTATTCAATTAAATTAAAACAGGACAAATCCGATTCTTTTCTTGATGTGTGGTTTATGGATAATGTTCGCCGTGAGATAAATCATGTTTTTCAAACAATCAAACAAGAAAAGGATATCAAAACGCAAAAAATGCTTGCAATTATTTTAAGCAGAACAATTAGATCTTGTCGCGCCACTACACATAGCGATCTAGCAACCCTCAAAGAACCACAACTTACAACTTATTACTGCTACAAGCACAAAAAAATCTGTAAACCGCTTTTTTCTATAACAAGCATGCTCAATCGCTATGCTCTAGACACCTTAAGCAGGGTCAGGGAATTTAACAGACTGCGTAAACCTGTCCATTTTTCTGTCTTAGCTGGTGACTCCAGAGCGGTAAATATCTTTGAAAAAGTTGAGAAACAAAATCATGAATTTTCCAAAATACTAAAGAAGCAAAAAATAGCTGGCATATTCTGCTCGCCACCATATGTTGGACAAATCGATTATCATGAACAACACGCTTATGCATATGATCTTCTTGGGTTTAAGCGTAAGGATAATTTGGAAATTGGTCCACTATACAAAGGCCAGGGTTTGGAAGCTCGCAGATCCTATGCGCAAGGAATTGCAGATGTATTGAACAATTGCAAAAAGTATCTTAAGAAAGATTACGACGTCTTTTTGGTGGCAAACGACAAGTATAATCTTTATCCGGAAATTGCTGAGAAGGCAGGAATGCAGATTGTGAATCAATTTAAACGACCGGTATTAAATCGCACAGAACGCGATAGAAACCCCTACTCGGAAATCATTTTCCACTTTAAGGCAGTCTAAGCATATGAAGACTGTCCTAGAAAAGCTGGGTACCTCGGTTGACCACCTGAAGTGCCTCGATGAAATTTTTAGGGAGAATAATGCCCTCTACCTACGGATCGAGAACACAATCACTGCGACTCTGGGTGACGACTTCGGCGACATAGCTCGGGAACTATACGCAGGAGGAAAGGCCAGAAGCGGATTGCATCGGCAGATGATTCTGGGCGATATCATCGAATACATTTTTTCCGGCAGGGCGTATTACTATGCGGCAAAATCAGAAGAAAACTTTAGGCGGTTTGCGACCTTGGTGCTCTACTCTGTTAACCAACTTCTTTTATTTGACACGATCACTGTTGATCCACAGATCAGGAGAGCATACATAGAGAAGTTGGAGGAAGTGATACCCCCGGAGCAGTTATATGAAAAGGATGGTGATAGAGAGCTTGCTCAGGAGCTGAAAAGGTCGGACGTCGTTATCTCGCAAGACGCCTGCGAGCCATACGATGCTTTTGTGGATTCACTTTTGCCAAAAACCTTGGGCGCACCCAAAGAGCTTGTTGTTTTTTTGGAGCTCATTCGCCTGAACAAGGGGTTGGTCATTCCACTGCTTTTGATCCAGAGACTTTTTGGAGACGGGAAAGCAATTGCGCCTCCCGACTTTCTGCTCCTGAAGCGGAACAGAGAAATATTTGGGCTTGAGCTCGGGTATTCGAAAGAAGGACAGAGTAGAGAATTTTCTGTGCGAACATCCATCCCAACATTTGGTGTCGACCTTGCCAACCATATGCACAACCGCTGCCCAAAATGTGGAGAGAATATTCTATATTGCGACACGGTCATTCAGAAATACGCCGATGGAAGTTTATGGACTAGCCTGAGTCCAGATGGAAAATTCAGGTGTGACGCGACGTGCCAAAATTTCAACGGCAGATTCTGCACCTTTGCAAACTACTACGGAAAGTATGCCGGCGACTGTTTCTACGGAGCACAGAAGCCGGGGGATGACAGAAAGGATATGCACTATCACGCCCAGTGCGTGATCGACAGCTCCTACGAGTTTAGGGGAAGACCCCGAAATATCTCAGACCATCTAGCCGAGTTTTTTTCTCAAATTCCCGTTGTCGAGGGGATAGATAGTATTTAGGCCACGGTTCCGTGGACGAGATATTCCCCAAGTGTTATGTTTGACGTGTGGCATTATCGCAGTCCCAAAAGGAAAAGATCGCTGCGTTGCTTGGTGAAACGATAACGAGCAAGCTCAGCACGTATAGTCGGGAATCGAAGTCGATGCCCTTTTTGTCTGCGCTTGTCCAAGATGATGAAAAAGTGGCAGCGTACTCATTCCTCCAGTCAATAGCAACAACGTTAGGGATGTCGCTGTATGAACAGGTGTCTGTGCTCATTGCATCCGAGCACTCTGAGGAGTGCGGAAGAAACGTAAAAGTGGAGGGCGTTATTTCAACTGCCCGTAAGACTGTAATTAGCGATATAACGAATGGTTTAAGGGAGGGCACGCGCGCTCCGTCGATTAGTCGGGAGATAAAAGAAGTGCTCGCCGCATCCAACGACGGTGGTCGCCCACAAAAAGACGGGAACGTCGCCGACTTCTACATGAAGCGCGATGGTGTTGAATACTATTTTGAGATAAAAACCGTAAAGCCCAACATTGATGTCTTTGCAAAATCCAAGACAAAGCTACTCGAGTGGGTTGCAAAAAAAGACAAGAAAATCAAACCGTTTCTTGCATTTCCGTACAATCCTTACGCACCAGCGCC
>PLSG01000089.1 GCA_003164155.1 Parachlamydiaceae bacterium
TTCGGGGGTGAATAAAATGATTTTATCCTTAATTTCAAGATTTACAGTGTACTAGCAACTTGGGTTGAATAGGGTTTCCATTTTAGGACAGACACCATGCAGCGCTTATGTTTAGGATTATGGCTTCTTTTTTCTTTGCTACTTGCTGCTGAAGGCAGGGCCACAGAGCTAATGCCCTGGTTTGACAAGGACAGGGAATTTGAATTGCGCACCTCATATGCCTTTCAGCATTACCACCGCATTGCCCGCAAGTCAACGCTGATTTCCAGGCCGGCCTACAATCACTTTTGCCAGCTTAGCCTAGGTATTTCCAAAGACGACAGGCTCAACGCCGAAATCGAGGGTTCCTTGGCAGCCACCAGGGATCACTCGTTCAACCTCGAATGCGGCCGCCTAACTCTGCGCTGCAAATTCCTCGACGACGTGATTGGCGACCAGCTGAGCCTCGTAGGAGGGGTAACCTTCATTGCGCCTACCAAGCTTTTTCTGCACGACATCAGCTGCATGTTTCACGGGGAATACGCCTGGGAAGGACATCTAGCCATCGGCAAAGAACAGGTATGCCGCAGCTTCTGGACCACGCGTTGGTGGGGAGTCTTTAAAAGCGGTCTGGCCAACCGAGGCTCGCCCTGGGTGTCCCTCTTGGCCGCTTGGGAAAAAAATTACTTCAATCAACACCAATGGCGCATCTATGCGGAAGTATTAGCTGGAATGGGACAGCGTCCCATCCCGTTGAACTTGCACATGATTTTTCCGGGATACGACAGCATTAAGCACCGCTCTGCTGACGTGGGGGTGCGCTATAGCTACCTCACCCCATGCTCAGCTACTCTCACCTTAGAGTGGGCATGGCGCTTGTATGCCTATAACTTCCCGGCAAATGCCAATAAGGTCCTATGCACACTTTTATACTCCTTTGGATTATGAACACCCACATAGCTGAGCCAAAGATATCTTCAGAAGGGCCTATAGATGAGGCTTTAAGCCTATTGGCCGACTACGTCAACCGACCTTTAGAGCCATCCTCACTAAGCATGCAGACAGCGCGGGCCTGCTTAGCCGACGCCATAGGATGCGCTATCTTAGCCCTCAAATACCCCGCCTGTACAAAATTGCTGGGGCCGGTAGTTGCCGGCACTGTGGTACCCGATGGAGCGCGCGTGCCGGGCACAAGCTACATATTGGATCCCATCCGCGCCGCATTTAACATAGGCACGCTGATCCGCTGGCTGGACTACAACGATACATGGCTGGCCGCAGAATGGGGACATCCTTCCGATAACTTAGGAGGCATCCTGGCCGTAGCCGACTACCGCAGCCGTCAGCGCGTTTCACGTAGTTTGCCTCCTTTATTTATGCGAGAAGTTTTAAGCGGCATGATCAAAGCCTATGAGGTGCAGGGGTCCTTGGCCCTGCTCAACAGCTTCAACAAAGTAGGCTTCGACCATGTGATCTTGGTCAAGGCGGCCACGGCGGCAGTTGCCGCCCACTTGCTGGGAGCCACCCGCACCCAAATCATCGACGCCCTCTCACAGGCCTTCATCGATGCTGGTCCTTTAAGGGCCTACAGACATGCCCCCAATACGGGCTCACGAAAATCTTGGGCAGCTGGTGATGCCACTTCTCGAGGCGTCCAGTTCGCCTTTATGACCATGCAGGGCGAAATGGGATACCGCCAAGCACTCACCGCCAAAAAATGGGGGCTTTACGACGTGCTATTTAAGGGAGTCCCTTTTGCATTTCAACGCCCTTTAAACAGCTACGTGATGGACAACATCTTGTTCAAAATCAGCTATCCGGCAGAATTTCACGCCCAAACTGCTGTGGAATGCGCTGTACATCTGCATCCCGCTATCGTGGGCCGTCTGGACGATATAGTCTCCATACACATAGAAACTCACGCTGCCGCCATGTGCATCATCAATAAAACAGGCCAGCTAAACAACCCAGCCGACCGCGATCACTGCCTGCAGTATATGGCAGCTTTGCCTCTCTTATATGGGACGCTCAGTGCCGATCACTATGAAGATGCCGCGGCGGCAGACAAACGCATTGACGTTTTGCGGGAAAAAATGGTGGTAACCGAAAATCAGCAATTCACCCTTGACTATCTAGATCCAGACAAGCGCTCCATCGCCAACAGCATGGTCATTCATTTTGCCGACGGCTCGAAAACAGAGAAGGTCGCAGTTGAGTACCCCCTCGGACACAGGCGACGCCGTGCAGAAGGTCTCCCTCTGCTTTTCCGCAAGTTGGAAGACAACCTGAGTACACATTTCAGCGCGCACAAAGTCGCAACGCTCATGCGCCTGCTCCAAGATCAAAACACCCTCGAAGATATGCCCGTACAGGTGTTTATGGAACTATTCACCGAAGCATTCAGCAGTGGCAAAGGCTCATAGAGGGCCTCACAGATGCGCTCTTGAAAGGGAAGTGAAAAGGTAACTTTATAGGGAGAGTGCGTATGATCGCTTTCGACAAAGAAAACCAGACATTTCTCTAAAATACGCGGCGGGTGCATGACCGAGACATCGAAAATCCCACCCTTTTCCCCTCCGAAGGAAACAGGCATAAAATCGAACTGATCGGCTTCCATGCGATGGCGATAATCTTCTTGAAAGGCCGCGATGTCGGCGATATAGAGAAACTCCAGACCTCTGGAAAAAAAAGTGGACACCTTAGCCAAGCTGGCAAGCTGATCCGCATCCGACAATATGGGGAGAGCCCATATGAGTGCGCAAAGCGAGGTATAAGCCCCTCCATGGCACATAACTACGGGGCTATCCCGATGGAAAACACAGTGTAATTCAGTCTCTTCAACTTTGATTTTTTGAAAGATGGTATGCATTTTCTGCCTCCCCCTAAGAGGCCACCAGTCTATTTAGCTTCTCCATCACCTCTCCCAGCGCCACGACTCATAATCTCGCGTGATGATATCTGCCACAGTTTCAGGATCATGTAAATCGAGATCTAGCCAGNNTGTATATTGCCGTTTAGCATAATGGCGTGAAGCCCTCTTAAACGATTGCACCATCTTGCGGTATTCATCCATAGATTGTGTCGACTGCAAAAACTCCAGACACTGCCGATAGCCAATAGCTTGCGAAGCCGAAGAATTGCTAGACAGCCCCTGCTGGTCTAACGCCACGACTTCATCGAGCAAACCTTCAAGGAGCATGTGATCGCATCTTTTTTCGATTCTATGATAGAGGGATTCCTTAGGACGATGTAGAAACCAGCAGCGAAAATCGTAGTTTTGCGATTTCTTACGGCTTTTCCAAGCCAGCTTGCTGACTTTCTGCCCCATGAGAGTGATGATTTCCAGCGCGCGTACA
>PLSG01000344.1 GCA_003164155.1 Parachlamydiaceae bacterium
CCTTCCCCTACACCACATTTTCGTGAACGAGCCCGAGCCCGACTCCTACTCTTTGATGTGATAGTGGATTTAAAGTCTTGCATACCAGGTGCTTACAGATGGATTTGAAGTCCGATTAGCCTCTGCCTGCGCTCTTTCCAAAATTTTTCTTCAGAAAAAAGCCCTTGAACCGCCATTATGTAAAACGGTAATTTGTGCAGCTGTACCGCCATTTACGGTAGCTGGTCAGGTCCCCCCCCGGAGGAACCGAGGGGGACCTGAGGAAATGTAGTATAAAAGCTAACTTTTCTAATCCGTAAAGTGAAAAGCTTATAGGCGCACATTCGCTGTCTAGAAATTTTAAGTCAGATCCTCCTCGGTTCCTCCAGGGGGGATCTGACCAGTTACATTTACGAAGAATACGATTTAAGCCAGCACCGAGATTTTTGGTTAAAATTCCAATATCTTTAGGTGTTAGATGGGGAGAGAGGCCTTTTAGCTATGTTTGACGAAGCGAATCTTCTCCGGATTACTACTCCTTTTGATTCACCAATCGAAGCAGGATGCAATCATTTATACCGCGAAGCTATTCGCAAGATCCTGCGTCAGATCCTTCCTAAGGATTTTCACGAGCGCGTGAGCCTTCAATCTAAGGAATTGAGGGAATTGCGCGAACACTTTGAAACGCTTTTGCCTAGCTTTACTTCTTTTTGCAGTGAGCGGCAGCCTCCTTATCATATTTCATTTTACAGCTTATGTAAATTCAGGCAAAACGCCTTTAAGTTTTTTTTTGAGATGATCAGTTCTTGGCTTGTGCCCGGAAGGCGGTTGAATGTGGCGGTGTTATATGCTGCGGATTTCTGTCTGCCGGATCTTGGAAACGAGCTCTACACTATATGTGAAGTCGTCGTGCGCGTTGAGAGCGAAGAAGAAATGGAGCTCATCTACAACACATTGCCTTTGATCGATACTGAAGTGCGCTTAGGCATTTCCTCTTCCTATTATGCCAACCGCATTTTGGAAATCAAAGGACTTGCGGCCGACGGCAAGACAGCTCAGATTCAAGAATACATGGCCTACTTGGTGCGTCGCTTGCCGCGCTATTTCCATTCTGACATATTCATGGAGATGCAGCACGTGCTGGTGATCTGCTTGGATGAATTCAAGGCAGAGCGGGGCAGCCGTCATCTGAGCCGTATTATCTGCGTGCACTATCTTTTCAGGCAATCGCTGCAACGCGCCATTAAAACTGCGCCGGAAAAACGGCATGTGCGCCTGAAATTATTTAGGGCGCGGGTTGGACATGGACCATCGGCCAAGTCTGTTTTGGGTGTTCTCATAGGGATAAACATCATCAAAGACAAAGAAGTCTTTGCCGAGCGGCACCTCATGAAGGCCATTCAGAACTGCCTGCCCAACCTTAAGCCCATTGCCGGCTCGTTCTTTTCAAATCGCAGAGGCTCGGAGCATATTACCACTTTGTACTTGGAGATTGAAAAAAACCAGGGTGAAGATTTCACTGTGGAGGAGATCTTGCGCATTCAAAGAGATGTCCCGTTTGAATTGGAAGTGCGCATAGAGCAATTGATGCATCCTGTGTTTATGCCCACCAATGAAGAGGAGGTGTTGCGCAATATCCTCATGTTAAGCCATCAGATCAGGTACGTGCGCGATATTCCTCAGGTGATCATTTCTTTTGAAAAGCAAACCCATACGGATCTTTTATTCACGCTAATCTTAGCCCGGGTTTTAAAAGGGTCGATGCCGTCTTTGCAGGAGATGTTTCAAGAGGCTAAGAGTCCTTTAGAGTATATTCACGACCGTTCAAGAAAATTGGGTTTTCTGCGCAAGAAGTATGCCAAAGAAGTGACTGTATTTAAAATCAAAATATCTAAAGAGCACTTTTTGCGAGGCGATCACTCCATCGATCTTTTTAGGGCTAGGCAGTATGTGTCGAGCGAGCTTGAGAAAGTTGTCGGCGAGGTGCGCGATTTCAATGGAGGGATGATCTCCAAGCAAACCGAACAGTTGCACGCCATACACGCTCTTTTGGTGGATGGAAGTAAGTATCCCACCTTTATATTGGATAATCTTTTTTACGCTGTCTCGCCGGGTATCATGCGACATATGCTTGACCCGCATATTTTTAAGACCTTGTTTATGATGCTTTTGGAGGCCATGGAAGATAAACTCAAGCACTCTGCGCCATGTACCCTCAAGATCCACACGGAACCCGAGTATATTTTGGCGATGGTAAAATCCAAAAGCCCCAAAATTCAAGATGAGATGAACGCGGCCCTACAGCATATCAGCCCGTCTTCGACAGATTTGGCCACGGCGTTTATTGATGTTTACGACAACTATTATTACGGTTATATTTATCACAGCAATGTGTTCCTCAAGCGGTTAGAGTTTTCACAGGCGCTGGAAGCTGCGACGGCCGTCAGGCAAAAAGTGGGTACGGTATTTGAGTAACGGCCGTTTGCAATAGTTGCGCACTCTTGTGAATAATGCCTTGCTAAAAAGAGATAATCTAGCTATCATGTGATGCACAAATGAACTTATGGGAGATTTGTTATGCCAAGAGTATGTCAAGTTACAGGAAAAAAACCCGTCCGCGGTTACAAGTACTGCATTAGGGGTATTGCCAAAAAGAAAAAAGGGATCGGTCTTAAAACGACTGGTAAGACGAAACGCCGTTTTCGTCCCAACCTGACTAAAAAACGCGTGTGGTTTGGCGAAGAGAATCGCTTCATAAAGTTGCGCTTGACAACTTCTGCTTTGCGCATCATCGATAAAGTGGGTATCAACAAAGTGGTACGTGAATTGCGCGAAAAAGGGCAAACCGTTTAGTTTTATTCGATTCAGAGCTTAGGAAATTTAAACGCAAAGGCGCAAAGGCGCAAAGAGAACGATGAAAATATATGTTTTCCTGTTCTCTTTGTATCTTTGCGCTTTTGCATTTAAATTTCGTAACTATTTATGTCTCTCACTTTCTGTGAGGAGTGTGCATAGCTGCGAAATTTTCTAGGCTCTATGACCAAAAACCTTGGTCAGTTGCATTTAAACAGTTTAGCTAGCCTGAAAGTGGAAGGCCAAATGAAAGGCGTTATTAATTTACGTCAGTTCCTGAAACTTCTGCGCCAAGAGCGAGAAATCATCGATATATTTCATCCGGTCGATCCCCATCTGGAATTAGCCGAAATACATCGTCGCGTCGCCGCGGCCGATGGCCCTGCTCTTTTTTTTCACAAAGTAAAAAATAGCGCCTTCCCCGTCGTCACAAACTTATTTGGCTCTACCAAGCGGATCTCCATCGCTTTTCAAAATAAGCCAGAGGAATTTGTGCGCGAGATGGTGACTTTGGCCACGCATGCCTTCCCGCCCTCCCTCAAAACACTGTGGAGCAAACGCGCTCAGTTAAAAAAAGCGGTGCAGCTGGGCACTTCGCTGCGCCGTTCAGGTCCAGTGACTGAGGTGCGCATGGCCACCTGCGATTTAGAGGCCTTGCCTTTGCTCAAGTCTTGGCCGTTGGATGGGGGAGCCTTCCTTACTTTGCCGCTAGTTTATACCGAACCTCCGGGCGGCGGTCCGCATAATTTGGGAATTTACCGCATGCAGCGCTACAGCAAAAATGCGGCTGGCCTGCACTGGCAAATCGCCAAGGGGGGGGGCTTTCACTATCATCAGGCCGAGCAGCGACAAGTTCCCTTGCCGGTCAACGTATTTTTAGGGGGGCCTCCGGCTTTAATGCTCAGCGCCATCGCCCCTTTGCCCGAAAATGTCCCCGAGCTGCTCTTAGCTTCCCTTTTGCAGGGGCAAAAATTGGGGACAGTGTCTTCGCCGCATAGTCCCTATCCCTTAGTCTCCGAGTGCGAGTTTGCTTTGGTTGGCAGCTGTCAGCCCCATCAAAGGCGGCTTGAAGGGCCTTTTGGAGACCATTACGGCTACTACAGCTGGCAACACGAGTTTCCTGTGTTTGATTGCCAGCACATCTACCATCGCCGCGATGCCATTTATCCCGCTACAGTGGTCGGCAAGCCTCGCCAAGAGGATTTCTATATTGGCGACTATCTTCAAAAGCTGCTTTCACCGCTTTTTCCCGTAGTAATGCCCGCGGTTAAGTCTTTGTGGAGCTATGGAGAGACAGGTTTTCATGCTTTGACAGCGGCTGTGGTCAAAGAACGCTATTATCGCGAATGCATGTCTTCGGCCTTCCGCATTTTAGGCGAAGGGCAGCTGTCTTTGACAAAGTTTCTCATGCTCACCGATAGGCCTGTGGCCGTGGACAATTTTAAAGAAGTGCTCACTACGGTCCTCGAACGCTTTAAGTCCGAGACTGATCTATTTGTTTTTTCCAACCTATCTTTGGACACTTTGGATTATACCGGCCCTGCTTTAAATAAGGGGTCGCGGGGCGTCATGTTGGGCATGGGCGATAAAATACGCGACTTACCGGTAGAATTCAAAGGCACTTTGCCTGCTCCCTTGTCGGCGGCACGGGCTTTTTCGCCGGGCTGCCTAGTGTTGCAAGCGCCTCCTTTTGTCGCTTATAACGCTTTTTCACAGCTCTTTAACTCTCCCGATTTTGCCCAATGGCCACTTTTAATCTTGGTGGATGACCTGTCTAAGGCGCTGAAAAGTTCGGCGGCTTTCTTGTGGACGGTCTTTACGCGCTTTGAACCAGCTGCCGATATCCACTTTGGCAAGGCCGAGGTGCATCGCCATCATTTATGCTATTGCGGCCCCATGCTGATCGATGCGCGGATGAAGCCAAACTATCCTCCCGAGGTGGAGTGCGATGCGCAGACGGCTAGCACGGTCACGCACCAATGGATGAATTACTTTCCAAAGGGCCTCGCGATGGGAGATAGTTCCGACGCGCACGTCTAGTAACCCAAGGGGCTAGTCCTCATACCCTAAATCCGGAGGAACCGGATTTAGGGTATGAGGACTAGCAAATGCAGACTATCACACGCTGCATTGTCTTTTAGGTCTCGTCTTTTCCTAAACCCCGGAGGGGTGGTCTCTGTAAGCCCAGGGTGAACGTTGCCGCGGAAGCGGCAAGTGAACCCTGGGTAAAGTATAAAAGATATAAAACCCCGGAGGGGCGACATCTATCTAGCGAACCATTAAATACAATTTTTGGCAAATTTAGAATTTATAAATCCACCACAATTCTTCAAATCTTGATTGTTCAGATGTCGCTTCTCTGGAGTTTAGGAAATGCAAAAATAATTGGCTTTGACCATTTTAGTCAGCGAGCAGGGGTTGAATGTAGAAAGCATTTGTCGGATGAATTAATAAAGCTTATAATCAAAATCAGAAATATTGATTTTGGTTTTTTACGCTTTTTTTGTTATATTCCTTTTGGTAATGATTGGAAATTTAACAAAAAAGGATATTGATTTTTATGTCATATTATTTATCATCAGCCCCTACTTATCAGCCAGGGGTATCTTATCCTCAAAATTGCTTAGGCTTTTCAAGAGGATTTTCATTGCTAGGACGTGCCGTAACCCTTCTTAAGTGCGTTCTAATAGCCACCGAAGGAACTCAGATATTTGCAAAGCTGCAACCCCGCAATTGCCGCAGAGATAACGCTGCAGATGCAGTTTACATAGGTTTTTCAATTGCTGTTGTTTTAGCTTTTACAGGTGTAGTTCTGGTTCTAGTGGCCAAACAGCTTTTTCGCAAAATCATACTTATAGCCCTTTTGATCTTGAGTGCCGCGTTTTTGGTTGTGACTGCTTTCTCTTCACGCTAACGTCGTCGTTTTATTCACCATACAGCACGCCT
>PLSG01000245.1:0-7158 GCA_003164155.1 Parachlamydiaceae bacterium
TCCATTTATTCCGCACCAAGCACTCGGTCGATGTCGATCAATACAACCAGCTAAGGGGATAAAATGCTATACGCGATTTGTTTAGGTCTGTTTGTGCCTTTGGCCGGCTTTTTGGCCATACTTTCATCGGCAAAATTTATCAGCCGCAAGCTGGCTGGCTTTATTGGCTGCGCGACCATCGGCCTTTCCTTTGCCACCTTTGCAAGCATACTCATCTACTTCTCCACCCAGGGGATGGAGCCGCTAAACGCCAGCTTGTTTAACTGGATACCCATCAAGGGAATCGAGGCTGACTTCTCCTTGCACATCGATCAGCTAGCCCTGCTGATGACCCTAATCATCACAGGAGTGGGCTTCCTCATCCATCTATACTCGACTGGCTACATGGATCACGAAGAAGATTTTGCCAGATTTTTTGCCCTTTTAAACTTTTTTGTCTTCAACATGCTATTGCTGGTACTAGCCGGCCATCTGCTACTGCTCTTCGTTGGCTGGGAAGGCGTCGGCTTAGCTTCTTATCTGCTCATCGGCTTTTGGTACCAACGTCCCGCTGCGGCCAAAGCCGCTACCAAGGCCTTTGTAGTCAATCGCATTGGCGACTTGGGGTTCTTGATCGGCCTGCTTTTGACTTTCTATACTTTTGGAACGGGAGACATCACCGAAATTTCCAATCGGGTGGGCGAATTTGGAGAAGGGAGTGTGCTGCTATCGCTAATAGCCTTGCTCTTCTTCATCGGAGCGACTGGTAAATCGGCACAGCTGCCCTTACACACTTGGCTGCCAGATGCCATGGAAGGTCCCACACCCGTTTCGGCACTCATCCATGCAGCCACCATGGTCACAGCGGGAGTCTACCTGGTCGTGCGCCTGCATGCCCTATATATTCTGACGCCAGATGTCTTGTTGTTGATCGGCATAGTGGGAGGAGCAACAGCGCTGTATGCAGCTTTGAGTGCTGTGGGACAGACGGATCTCAAGCGGGTGCTAGCCTATTCCACGGTAAGCCAACTGGGTTTAATGTTTTTAGCTTGCGGCGTCGGAGCCTTCTATACGGCCATGTTTCACCTCACCATGCACGCCTTTATGAAAGCGCTGTTATTTCTTTCGGCTGGCAACGTAGTGCATATGATGCACGGAACCACCGAGATGGATAAAATGGGAGGTCTGCGCAAAGTATTCACCAAAACACAATGGCTGTTTTTGATCGGCGTTCTAGCCATGTCGGGCATACCGCCATTGGCGGCTTTCTTCAGCAAAGATTTAATTTTGGAAGTGGAATCCATTCTAGGCTATAGATCGCTGCTAATTGTAGGGGTGGCGGCCTCCATGCTAACCGGCTTTTATCTGGTGCGCGCCTATTGCCTCACTTTCTTGGGTAAATCCAAGTCCGAGGATGTGGCCCTCCATAAAATCCAAGAAGCTCCCCAAGTGATGATCCTACCCGTTTCGCTCTTAGCGCTGCTCTCCATCTTCGGAGGATTCTTAGGCTACTCTTTTGGCAAACTCCCCCCTTTAGAATACTTTCTTTCCGATGTGGGGCTGACGCGTGCTGAAATTGAGATCACCACCGGACCGCTGATCAATCCCAGCAGCTTATGGGCGACAGCTATCGCCTTAGTCGGTGTGATATCAGCGGCCATTATTTACACTTTATTTGTCGATAAATTAGGAAAACCGCTGGCCATTTTAAAGAAGGCTTTCTTTTTGAATGAAATTTATGCCTTTGTGTTAGTGACCCCCCTTAAGACATTGGCGCAGTATATTGCCGATTTTGTAGAACCCAAAGTTTTTGATGGATCCATACAGACCGCAGTCAAGGGCACACAAAATACGGCGATTTTCCTGCAAAAAGGACAAAGCGGTCAAATTCGCTCATATGTAGCCTGGATGGCACTGGGAAGCTCTTTTTTAATCGGCTACTTAGCGCTTTAATTTAAATTTCAGGTCAGATCGCACCGGTTCCTTGGTGGGATCTGACCAGTTAATTACTCGGAGAATGCATGCCTAATTTGATGTGGTTGTTTATAGTGCCTTTTATAGCTTCGGCAGTGGCCTTCAGCTTGCCTTGCCTGCCCAAAAAGACATTTAAAGCACTGGCCCTCGTTTTGAGCCTCCTGCCCCTGCTCATCTTGCTAGGCGGACAGCCAGCTTGGGAGGGCGCACAAGTGACTTATGCCTGGCTGCCGGCGATTTCGATCAACTTTCACCTGGGCATCGATGCCCTATCTTTGGTATTCCTCTACCTCGTGGCCCTGGTCATTCCGGTAAGCATACTGGCCGTGCGCAGCGACACGCTCTCCCACCCCCATACTTTTTACGGCCTAGTCTTGCTCTTGCAAGGACTTCTGGTAGGCTTTTTCACGGCAAGAGATCTGGCACTGTTCACTATTTTCTGGGAAGCCATGCTTTTGCCTTTGTATTTCATCATCAACCTCTGGGGCGCCCCTCAAAGGCAAAATGCTTCGCTCAAATTCCTCATATATATGATCGCCGGTTCGGCCATGATGGTTGTGGCCGTCTTGGCGCTCTACTTTGCAGCTAGCACGGGTGACATATCCAATGCGGCGGCAAGCGCAAGCGGAGGAACCTTCGACCTCGATGCCTTGGCTTTAATAGCTGAAAAAGTCCCTTATGCCCCTTGGCTATGCGCTATCTTCGTGCTGGCTTTTGCCGTCAAAACCCCGCTTTTCCCTTTCCATGCATGGCTGCCAGATGCCTATTGTCAGGCGCCGGCTTCTGGCACCATCTTGCTTTCTGCCATCCTCTCCAAAGCTGGGATATACGGATTTTTCCGCATTGCCTGGGGATTATTTCCCGCATTGATGCAAGTGTGGAGCCCTTACCTCTTGGGATTAGCCATGGCAGGAGTCTTCTACGGAGGGCTAGCCGCCTGGAGGCAGAACGACTACAAACGCCTGATCGCCTACTCCAGCTTTTCACATGTGAACTTCATCCTAGTGGGCATTTTTGTATGGGATGAGACGGCCCACACGGGAGCTATCTTGCAAGCTTTGAATCATGGCATCACCATCGCCGCCCTCTTCTTAGTAGCCAGCTGGTTAGAAGAAAGAGTGGGATCTACCGCCATAGGCAGATACAGCGGCCTCGCCAAATATTTGCCTCAGCTCTGCTGGGTCACCCTATTTTTTGTGCTCTCATCAGTGGCATTGCCGGGAATGAATAGCTTTGTCGGTGAACTGCTGATTTTCTTTGGGCTATTCAAGCAAAACCCTTGGCTGACCAGTTTCTTGGGATTGTCAATCGTCCTTTCAGTCATATATATGCTGCGCTGGATGCAAAAAGTCTATTTTGGCTCCCCCAGCCCAGCCCCTGAATTATCCCTCAACACGTGGATCGATATAAAAGGGAAGGAATTGGCCATAGCCGTACCTCTCATGGCCCTGATATTGTGGATTGGCATCTATCCTAAACCACTACTCAAACAAATTGAACCTGCCGCGGAGAAAACCGTCGCCATCGCCCAACTGAAGGAGCACGCATGAGCTTATCCCTTAACGCCACTTTGAGTCTTCCCGACTTTATAGCCCTTAGCCCTTTGTTGATCTTGCTAGTGGCAGCTTTAGCCCTGCTGCTGCTGGAAAGCTTCGCCCCATTCGCGGCAAAAAGACTGTCTGCCACCATCACGGCTTTAGCTTTAGCCATAGCCCTCTTTGCGGCCATCACCGCGCCGGCAAGTGAAAACGCCCTCCTCACGCCTTGGCTGCGCTTCGACACCCTCGCACGCGCCTTCACTTGCTTTTTCTTAGCCATTGGCCTTGGCGCCACCTTGCTGTCCACCTCTTTCTTTCAGCGTTTTGAAGCCTCGCGCGGCGAATACTTTTTTCTACTGCTCTCCGCTCTCTTTGGCCTAATCCTCATAGGTTCTGCCGCCGATTTGCTCACGCTGTTCTTAGGCATCGAAACGTTGTCACTTTCACTCTATGTGTTATGCGGATATATGAAAAAATGGAAATTTTCATCGGAATCGGCCATTAAGTACTTCTTGATGGGTGCCTTGGCGGCGGCTTTTTTGCTTTATGGCATAGCTCTGGTTTATGGCGCTACAGGAACCACACGCCTTGATGCCTTGTTACCTGCTTACCAAGCACTTGGCAGCGGGCCTTCCCAAGTACTTTTTCTCAGCGGGATAGCGCTGATTACCCTGGGGCTGGCTTTCGAAGCTGCAATCGTGCCTTTCCACGTATGGGCACCCGACGTCTATGACGGGGCCCCCACGCCGGTCACAGCTTTTATGGCGGTGGGAACCAAGGTAGGGGCTTTTGCCGCTTTTGCACGGATCTTCCTCGATGCTTTGCCCCATTTCGATCCCCTTTGGAACCAAGCTATCGCGCTCTTGGCCTTCCCCACCCTGATTTATGCCAATCTCGTAGCTCTCAGGCAGACCCAACTGAGGCGCTTTTTTGCCTACTCGGGCATCTCACATGCCGGCTTTTTGCTCTTGCCGCTAGCTGCCGGCACAGCCGACGCTCTGCCTGCCCTGATGTTTTATCTCATAGTGTATGGACTGGCTACATTGGGCGCCTTTTCCGTGCTGGCATTCCTCGACCGCAGCGAAGAAGGGGTCACACTAACCGACCTGCAAGGCCTTTTCAAAAAATCGCCTTGGCTGGCCGCCGTTCTGGCTCTATGCCTGCTAACGCTAGCTGGCATTCCCCCCACAGCTGGATTCCTCGCCAAATTCCATCTCTTTATGATAGCTTTTAAAGCAGGTTATCATGCTCTGGTGGTCGTGGCACTTTTCACCACCATTGTATCGGCTTACTATTACTTGCGCATCGTGGCCATGATGCTTTCGGCCTCGCCAAACGAAATCTCTACGCCGTCTAGGTCTTGGCCAGCCGCCGCGGTGGGAATCATCTCTTTTGCGGCTATCGTGCTGCTCTCTTGCTATCCAAGTCCGCTCATCTCATTTTTCAATAAATAAGCCAGAAAAGATCAAGGAACATAAAGAGACCAAAGGGACATAAGGCACACTGCTTATGTCCCCTTAGTTCTTTATGTCCTTTGGTTCCCGCCATCTTTCGTAGTTTAAGGCTTATGAAAGGTCCAACCAGATTTTGCGAACATACCTTTGAAGAGTTAATTTAGACGGGATACAACCAGAAATAATACACTTACTATTTAAAATAATAATTTAAAGTTTACTTTTTATTCGCTGAAAGTTAGAATAAAGGCAGATAGTAAGCTTCACAAAACCTCCCTATTGCGAGGGAAATGCTATGGACGCACCATTAAGACCAATGCCCCCTTCAAGTTCCGAGTTTCGATTTCGCTTAGATTCCCTCGATGATCCCCCTCCCCTCTTGGATCCATTTTACAAGACCCCTAAACTAAACTCGCACGATCCCCTGGCAGAGAAAAAAATAGAAATTAAAAATCAGATTATAACGCTTGCAAAAGAAGCTATCCTGGATGCCCGTGATCATGCAAATAAGAACAAAATCAAATTAGATCAGCATAAAATCTCCCTATTCAGCAAGGCGGCTGCCCATTCGGGTGCTGTGGCCGCCGTGGCGCTTGCCATAGGCATTATCGCTTTAGTAGTTTTTAGCAGCATGTCGTTTGGAGCTCCCCTTCTGGCCCTAGGCGTTTTGTATGGCATTGGCGCCTTGCGAAATTGGCGCGCGAAAAAAGTCGCCGAATCTGTGAATAAATCTAGCCTTGCACATTGCAAAACTCCTATCGATCCCACCGAAACTATGAAGGTGGCCATTGAAGCATCGTCGCTTTTTGCGGAGCTATTAAAAAAGAAATTCCCCCCTCTAAAGATCACTCCCTTGGAAGTACAGCTACTCATGACAGATCTGACGAAGTTGTGCGAAACTTTACCCTTAAAAGACAGGGATTTGCGCGTACTGGAAAACTCGGCTAACTTTCTTTCGTTAAATTACCTTATAGAAGAGGTGGGTAGAGCCCAAGGCATTGAACTCAATCAAACCAAACTCGATGTACAAAAAGTCATGGAACAACATCTTGCAAGCAGAGAACCAGAGGTTGAATTCAATCAAAGCGAATTTTTCGGTCCACAAGAAGCACAAGAAAACTTCCCACCCTATTCTCCTCCCCCAAAAGGATGAGCCAGCCTTGGCCGCATTCTATTAACCCAAATTGCTAGTGAAATAAGCACACAAATCTAAGTCTAGTTCAAAAGCAATCAAATTTGGTTGATATCCTTCCTAGAGCTCGCCTCGAGCGACTGAACGAAGCCCATAGTGAACGCAGTCCCGAGGCACGAGGGCGAAGTGAACTGTGGGCTTCGTTCAGTCGCNNGCCGCGCCTACAGAGCAGTTACAGGTAAAACCTAAGCTTGATATTAAATCTCTTCTGGCAAGTCAAATACTGCACATAGGCTATGGCGGTATCCTTATTCATGATTTTAGCTTTAACTATTTCATTCACAAATTCATTAGGCCTATCCAATTTATTAGAATTTCTCAACAGATTTCCTACTTTCACGTCTCCATTTGCCTGGAAATCGCCGTCAATCAAAGAATAAAGCTGATAGGTAGCTTTTGCAGAAAACATTTTTTCCTGCGCGGCTAGACATTTTTGGTTATCTAGAGAAAGGCCCTGTTCTTTTATTAACTGTGCCGTCAATTCATTTTTTGAACATCTCCAATCAGACATGAAATAAAGGCCTTTTATGCAATTTTTAATGCGATAAATAAGCTTTTCTAAGCAGCTTTTAAAATTTCCACAGTTTGAAAATCCAGAATAACCCGAAACCTTTGGGGCATATTTAACGTAAATAGCATTGTATTCTTTGCTCGACTTCTCAGTTTGAGGGTCTGCTTTTTTGGCATATTCCTGACTAAAAACGGTGGAAGCCATTGTGCTGGTAGAAACTGATGAATGACTAGAGGAATTCCCCCAGTTCAAAACGGCAGAACTTGAGGAACTAGAAGAAGAGGAAGGAGGCAAAGAATAACCTAAGGGACCGCTCATGGAAGAACTGGAGGAACAAGATGAAGAACTCATAAAAAAATCCTATGCTGTTGTTTGTTCAAAGATCACATTAAAACTGGTAGAAAAGCACATAAACCTCACTCGTGTCACTTAACACAGAGCCTAGCAAAGAATTATTAAGATTTTATTAAATTCTTACGTTACAGCTCAGATACCCCTCCTTCGTCGGGG
>PLSG01000245.1:7242-12546 GCA_003164155.1 Parachlamydiaceae bacterium
GGATAGAGGACAAGATAGGGAAGATACGGAATTGGATAGGTATTCTCTTGTTCTTCATCCTCCCTATCCTGTTCCTTATCCTATTATCCTGTAATTTTACATCCTAACCTTGGCCCATGGACAAGTTTAGACAGAAATTTACAGGATAACAGGATAGAGGACAAGATAGGGAAGATGGGGAGGATAAGAGATTCCAGATTTTTCACAGAATGTGAAAGCTAAAAAAGATGGCTGCGATACTTCTTATAGCTGAGCAAAGTATTAGATAGAAGCATGGCTATGGTCATAGGACCTACTCCGCCAGGCACGGGAGTGATGAAAGCGCATTTGTTTTTCACGGCATGGAAGTCCACATCGCCTACTAGCCGCGAACCATTTTTAGCTTGCGGATCTCCCATTTTATTTATCCCCACATCGATCACAATGGCGCCCTCTTTTACCATCTCCGCGGTGATGAAATGCGGACGGCCGATGGCGGCAATCAGAATGTCCGCCTGCGCACACAGGCTTGGCAAATTTTTGGTATGGCTATGTGCCACGGTTACTGTGGCATTGGCATCCACACCATTTTGCATGAGCAAAGCCGCTAAAGGTTTGCCTACGATGTTGCTGCGCCCCACGATGACCACATTTTTTCCTGGAATGGGAATGCCCGTGCTGAGCAATAATTTTTTTACCCCTAGAGGGGTGCAGGGCACAAAGCCATCCTCGCTGCCCATCAACAGCTTACCCAGATTGAGGGGATGAAAGCCGTCGACATCTTTTTCAGGACTAATCCATTCAGTCACCTTGGCTACGCTGATATGGGGAGGCAGAGGCAACTGCACGAGAATGCCGTCCACCAAGGGATCTTGGTTGAGCTTTTCGATAATTTGAAAGAGCGCATGCTCTTGAATGGAATCGGGAAGGTCATGCTTGAGTGAGGAAATCCCCACGTCTAGACAGCTGCTGATTTTGCGGCTGACATAAATGGCTGAAGCTGGGTGCAATCCCACCATGATGACCGCTAAGCAAGGTATTCTTCCCGGCAATTGGGCGACTTCGGCTTTGATCGCCCTTTGGATATTGTCGGCTATATCTTTACCGGAAATGAGCATGCACACCTCGCTAGCTTACTTGACTTTAGTTCTGATGATAACACTCTTCACATCAATTAAAGAAGTCTCTTTTACGGTCAATTCAAAGGGATCGATGTAAAGTGAATCCCCCTCTTCAGGATGATGTCCTAAAGCATTGATGAAATATTGGGAAAGAGTCATATCCTCCACATGTTCGACTAAGGGATCTAGAGCCTCCTCTGAAATGGAAAACTGTTCCATGAATTTAGCCATGGGCATATTTCCTGGCAGAGTGCGCTCGACAATCAGCAGATTGGAGACAGCCGAAGCTTTGCTTTGACGCGCCACATTGTCAATAGTTCCAAAAAGCTCCTCTATGATATCTTCGAGGGTCAAAACGCCTTTCCCCATTCCCTTATCATCTAAAATCACCGCGACGGTTTGGTTATTATGCCTAAACTGCTTTAAAATTTGCAAGACACTGACATGCTGGGTGATAAACCATGGAGCCCTGGCATAATCGCGCACGCGTTTCAGATCAGGAGCGCGAATGAGATCGCGCAGAGATAAGATGCCGATAATGTTGGCGCGATCGCGGTGAAAGATCAGGAAATAAGGTTGCATTTCCTTTTTTGACATCTCGCGGGCATGCGCTACAGTGCAATTCGAAGGAAGCATTTGGACGGCTTCTAGCGGATCCATGAGCTGTTTAGCTTCCATGGTGCGCAGGCGAAATATCTGGGAAACCATGAGGTTGAAATCCTCATCCCGCCCTTTATCCTCATCTTGCTCTTGCAGCATTTTTTGCAGCTCTTCTTGCGTGGGAAAGACATCCGTTTTAGTCTCGGCCGTGCGAAATAAGATATTGGAAATCTTAGCTATGCCTCCCACCACGTATAAGAGCGGCGTGATGAGCTTAGCCGTGCCGTAGATGATGGGCACGCCCATCATAGACACTCTTTCAGCGTATCTCCTGGCGGCAAACATGGTCGCTAGCTCGGCGAAAATCACCACGATGATCACTTGAGTAAGCGGAGCTAAATCGGGGTTGAAGCCAAGCGAGGCATACAACTGCCTTGAGCATTCCGAGCCGACGATCAAAGCGACGTTGACTCCGATTAAAGTTGTGCCAAAAAGGTACGAGGAGTGCTGCAGCAAATAATTAATCCATATGGCTCTTTTATTGTTTTTGCTGACATAGTACTGTAACCGCAGCTTATTGAAAGAGACAAAAGCCATCTCCATCATGGAGAAAAAGCCCAGCATGACGATGAAAAGGATGTTTACGAAAAACCACCATAGACTTTCTTGCATATCAGCACTTACTCTCTCAATTGGGGGTCAACTTGCGGATGTATAGGCGCCGCACGCGGTTAGGATCGGCCGACAGCACATGGAAAAGAAACCCTTGGGATTCATATTTGGCACCACTTTTGGGGATATCCCCAAGCTGGTCGATTAGCCATCCGCCCACAGTCATTTTATTGCCGGGATTGGGCAATTCGTCGACTTGAAAAATCTCCGCAAAATCGGATAATTCCAATTTGCCGCTGGCAATAATGACATGCGTCCCGGCTTTGGTGTACAAAGCATGCTGGTCGCGCTTATCAATGATTTGGCCAACGACTACTTCGATCAGATCTTCATGCGTTATCAAACCAGAAACTGACCCATATTCATCTACTACAATGGCCATGACTTCATTTTTCTGATCGAAACGGCGCAAAAGCAAGCGCGCCGGCGTAGTTTCGGGCACAAAAAAGGGCTTGGTCAACAAGGGAATCAGATCGGACGAAGACACAAGCGTCGGGCTGTGCAAAAAAAACTGGTAGGCGGTGATGATGCCCAAAACATTTTCCATGCTGCCGGAACACACCGGAACCCGCGAGCACTTTTGATCGACAATCAGATAGATCAGCTTGGACAACGGCTCTTCTATATCGAAAAAAATCATCTCCGCCCGGGGACACATGAGCTCATTGACTTGCGCTTCTTGCAAATCAAGATAACCTTGCACCAATTCGGCCTCGTCAGGCTGCAAAATTCCATTTTTTTGTGAATCTTCCAACATGTGCTCCAGCTCTTCCCGGGTAATGGGCTCTTCTTTCTTCAAAAAGAAAAACAACACCCGGGAGATGGGATCGGTTACGGCGACAATCCACTTGCGTAGGGGAGCTAACAGATTTTGCAAGAAATTTATCGATGGGGCTACCTTATAGGCGATGAGCAGATTGTTTTGCAAGGCTATGTTCTTGGGGAGGATTTCACCCAAAACCAGGGTCAAAACCAAAGGCACGCCAACTCTAAGACCCCACCCGCTGAGGCTGCCGAATAGATGCGAGGTCATGTTCTGAATCAAAATGTTGACCAAGGTGTTGAGCATAAACACTGTGACCAGCAAATCGCGCGGATGCAGTACGAGCTTGGCGATAAGTTGTTTGCGTTTGTCGGCGTCAACCTGATAGGACTTAATTTTCATCGAGGGCAGAGAAAATAGCGCAATTTCAGCCGCCGAAAAATAGGCTGAAAAATAAGTGAAGATGAGAATGATCGTTACCAAAAAAGACGTATCCATATCTTTATTGACTACTCCCCTCTGCCTTATACTTTGCTTCTGCCGGATTGGCTTCTTTAGAGTCATCCTTAGGGGCAAATAAGACCTTTATCTGGTCTTCCGGCACAACTCCAAGCCCCTTTACTAAGGTCAGCTCTATCCAATCCTGATCGCTTTGGCTGTTGATCTGCAAAAGCAGATCTTGCTGCCAAGCAAGGGCACGTCGCTGCTCATCTTGCAAGTGAGCCCTCAGGGCATCCAACTTGGTGAATTCACTAGCATGCTCCCGCAAAACCTGCTCGTAAGCTGCATAGCACAAAAGCAGTATGGCAAATGCCCACCAAGAGTTTACGACTAGATTCTCCAAGTGCTTAAATAGCGGAGTGAAAAACATGCGCCTTTCTTTTTTCACTTTGCTGCGCCAAGGCAGCAAAGTTCCTCTGATATTATACTGTGGAGGCAACGATCCCTCTCTGCTTCATGTATTTACCATTGCGGTCGGCATAAGAAATTTCGCAAGCTTCTTCGGAGCGCAGAAAGATCACCTGGGCAATCCCCTCATTGGCGTAGATTTTGGCCGGGAGCGGAGTCGTGTTGGAAATCTCCAAGGTGACGAACCCTTCCCATTCAGGTTCAAAAGGGGTGACATTGACGATAATCCCGCAGCGCGCATAGGTGGATTTCCCCAAACAAATCGTCAAGATATCGCGGGGAATGCGAAAATATTCGACACTTCTAGCCAAAGCAAAGGAGTTGGGAGGGATGATGCAATAGTCTGCGGTGATATCAAAAAAAGCTTTCTCATCGAAATTTTTCGGATCCACTACCGTGCTATGCATATTAGTGAAAACCTTAAACTCGTCAGCCACGCGGATATCGTATCCGTAGCTTGACAATCCATAGCTGATAGCTTTTTCTCCCTGGGCATTGTGCCGCACTTGCTGCGGCCAAAAAGGCTCTATCATGCCAGTGCTGGTAGCCATATGGCAGATCCAGTGATCGGGTTGAATTCCCATAAGTATCTCTTTATATTTTTATTTAAAATGTAGGACATCCATAACGCAACTGGTCAGATCCCCCCGGNNAGTTAGCTTTTATACTACATTTTGTACAGCCAAAGAAGTTAACATCCGCGGTAAGCAACATGCGCAATATCTATAGCGCTTTTGACAGTTTTTTTCCACCCTTTTACGCGCGCCTTGGATAATGGCGCATATTTCCAGGAAAACTTTCGCTGCATGAGTTAGCCGTCTTCCTCTATCATGTATGCCTTGCAAGAAATTGGTTAGGACAAGTATACAGTCTATTTTTACCCAGATATTTTCAGGAGACAGTATGCGCAAAAAAATGATGGCCTATAGCATGGCTTCCTTTTTAGTTCTGCAATCGCCCCTTACAGCGCATTGCCAAATGCCTTGTGGCATTTATCACGACCAAATGATCTACGACAAAATCGACGAATTTTACGAGACCATGATAAAAGCCGATAGCGCTTTGAGTGAAAACAAATTCCAAACGGCTCAAGAGAAAAATCAGTTTATCCGTTGGGTTATAACTAAAGAGCGCATGTGCGATGAAATGGCGACTATTTTAACCGAGTACTTCATGCAGCAAAAGATCAAACCAGGCGAAGAGGATTCGACGGACCTCATTAAATCCATCCATAAAATGCTCTTCTTCCTCGTACAAATT
>PLSG01000243.1 GCA_003164155.1 Parachlamydiaceae bacterium
TAGGCAATTTGCTTTCAAGGGGCTGTCGATCCGCTGCTTTGGGCACAGCCGGCTGGCTTACAGGCTTGCCAGCTTGACGCTTACTTTCTACTGGCTTTACTTCCGGCAGCGGGCGCTTTTGCGGCTGGATGGCGGCAAGCGGCATTTCGGCAATTTTAGCCTTGGAAGGCTGCCCTTTAGGCAATTTGCTTTCAAGGGGCTGGCGATCCGCTGCTTTGGGCACAGCTGGCTGACTTACAGGCTTGCCAGCTTGACGCCTGCTTTCTACTGGCTTTACTTCCGGTAGAGGGCGCTTCTGTGGCTGAATAGCGGTAAGCGGCTTTTCGGCAACTTTAGCCTTGAAAGGCTGTCCTTTAGGAGATTTGCTTTCTAGAGGTTGGCGATTTGCTGGTTTCGGTATGGCTGGCTGACTTACAGATGACTTGCTAGCTGGGTGCTGCGCTTCTACTGGTTTCCTTGTCGGCAGTTGACTCTCTGGAGATTTGGCGAATGAATGCGCCTTTTCCGCGACCTTACCCTTCGAAGGCTGCGCTTTTAAAGGCTTCTCTTTGTGCGATTTGGACTGAGAAGCGCGGGGCGCAGCTAACTTGCCGCCCTGTGGCTTTTTGGCATGCGGCATAGCTTCTGGCAAGGCAGCTTGCGAAGCTATAGCATCCAGAACTGCCGCAACAGGCAATTTAACATCTGGCACTTTAATCTCTATCACCTTAATTTTTGACACTTTGACCTCTGGAATTTTAACGTCTGGCGGCATGGCTGCTGACAACACAACTTCGGCCTGGGGCAGAACCGCGGTTGGCCGTTCAATGAGATTTTCTTCGGGTAGTTCTTGGACATAGTGAGGTTTGTCGCCATGTCTGCGATCTCTGCCCCGATCTCTGCCTCTATCCCTGTCTCTTCCTCTGGGTCTCTTGGAAAACCCATCTTGTTGGCGCATATTTTGGGATGCGGCATCTTGCAAAAGTTGCCATTCGCTAGTGAGAGTGATAAAATCTATCCTGCGCAGCGTGACCTTGATGCGGTCGCCGCTACAGTATATTTTGCCAGTGCGTCTGCCCCTTAAGCGCATCAAAGGCTCTTCAAAGACAAAGTAATCGTTATCGAGGTCAGAGACATGGATAAAGCCCTCGAGCATGAAGTCCAAAACTTCGAATGAGAATCCAAAATTTTTCACCCGCGTGACTACGGCGGCATATTCGCGAGAAGGGTCTAGATCTTGATTGTGCTTTATCAAGCGCAATTTTTTAAGCAATACCACGCTATTTTCAGCTTTGGAGCTGACCCTTTCTTGTTCAGAGCAGGTATGTGCAATGGTTTCGATAGTCGTGCGCTCGTGCGGAGCACCAAACAGGATGCGATGAACCACTAAATCGACATAACGCCGAATGGGACTGGTAAAATGACAATAGTGCGTCAAACCTAAGCCATAGTGCCCAATGTTATCGGCCGAATATACAGCCAGGCGCATGCTGCGGATATAGCTTGTAGCCAGATATTGCCCATAGGTTGTTTGGATGGCTGCTTCGAAAAGCTTTTGCATATCGCTAGGCGTGGGATTTGAAGGCAATTGGAAGCCAAAGGAGCGCGCTAAAGCCACGAAATCCTTGATGTTGTCTTCCGAAGGTGTGTCGTGAATGCGGAAGGTGAGATGCTTGCCCTGCTCATCGAGATGGCGCGCCACCACTTCATTGGCTTTAAGCATGAACTCTTCTACCAATTGATGCGTAATATCATAGGATATATAGTCGACGTGTGTAGGAGCTCCTTGTTTGTCCACCATGACCACCAGATCGGGCAAAGAAAATTCTACACTGCCTCTTTCGTGCCGTTTGCGTTTGAGGAGCAGGCATAGCTCCACCATTAGATGCAAGGTAGGGGCATGTTTACTTTCCTTTTCTCCATCCAAGACGGCTTTGGCTTCCTTGTAGGTAAAGCGCTTGGCACTCTTGATGACTGATTTGACCAGCCGATATGCTACCATCTCGCCTTGGCTGTCAAATTCCATAAGGGCCGAAACAGTCAATCTATTCACGTTGGCGCGCAAGCTGCAGAGGTTTTCGGATAGGACTCCTGGCAGCATGGAAACACAACGGCCGGGAAAATAAGTGGAATTGCAGCGTTGGGAGGCTTCGCGATCTAAAGCCGTACCTGGCCGCACATAATGTGAGACATCGGCGATGTGTACACCTAAGTGAAAATGGCCATCCGGATTTTTTGAAAGGGTAAGCGCATCATCAAAATCCTTGGCAGTATCGGGATCGATGGTAAAGCATTCAATGCCTCGAAAATCTTCCCGTCCGGCGCATTCGGCAGCCGATACGCGGTTGCCATACTGCTTAGCTTCTTCAATCACGGCGTGCGGAAAATCATCGCGCAATTCATATTCTTCAATCGCCGCTTTGATATCGCAAGAGGGGTCTTCGATATTGCCCACGTAATGCGACATCTTGCCGATAGTCTCGGTCTCCTTGGTGCCCCAGTCGACCACCTCCATGACAATGCGGTCGCCGATCTGCAACGGCGCATTTTGAGGTGATTGCTCGACCACAACCCTTTGGGACAACCCTAGCAAAGGGACGTAGGCGAAAATGACGCCGTCGCCAGAAATTGCCCGCACAATCCCCCCCATATGCGTGCGTCCGCGCGACAGTATGGCAACGATCTTTCCTTCTGGTCCTTTTTCAGAAACGGTTTCGGTATTGACCACCACCTCAACCGTATCGCCGTTGACGGCATTTTGGGTGAACGGTTTGGGAATGAAGATATCTTGGGGGTATTTCAAGCGGTTTTCGGCTTGGACAAATCCAAATCCGCGAGGATGCATCGAAACTACCCCTTTGACGACTTCATCTTCGGGTATTTGAATGCTATAGCGCCCTTTGGACAAGATAGCCGTTTTTTGGTGAAGCAATGTTTGCAGCACCTCACGAAATATGCCGGCATGCTGAGGAGGCAGTCCTAGACGCTCCATCAATTCAGCTTCAGTATGGGGAGTGTATCCCCGGCCAGACATAAACTGCTCAGTAATCTTTAACAGGTTGTTAAGGAGCTTATCCTCCTTAGACATTTTTTTTATCATGTATCTCTTCGAAATTTGTAGTATTTATTGCGTATGAACGCCGCAACCGGGGGCAACTTATTGCGCATATTTGTGGCACACTTCCGTATTTGTGGCACACTCCCCTAAAGCCCGCGGCCAACGTTCATATCCATTTTCAGGGCATGTTCACCATCGCTGGAAAAACTTTTCGGTCAGTGCGTTGGCATCCTTCCCATTATTCCCACCCTGTAAAATCTTCAGGATGGGAATGATGGGAAGGATAGCAGAAACGGTTACAGTAGCCGAAAAGGTGAACAAGGCCCATTTTTCAGGTTGAAAGAGATCGCCAAAAGTATTACTATTGAGACACTCTCTCACAACACTTAACATTGTATCCTATAACCATTAAATTTGCACCTAATCATTTTTAGGCTGCGCCAGTCACCCCCATGGAAAAGATGAAGTACGAACACAAAAAAATAGAAGCTAAGTGGCAAAAGTTTTGGCTAGAAAACAAAACCTTTAAAGCCCAAGTCGACTACAGCAAACCCAAATATTATGTATTGGACATGTTCCCCTACCCTTCGGGCTCTGGCTTACATGTAGGGCATGTGGTGGGGTATACGGCGACAGATATCTTGGCGCGCTATAAGCGGCAAAAAGGGTTCAATGTGCTGCATCCCATGGGATGGGACAGCTTCGGCTTGCCAGCTGAACAGTACGCTATCCGCACGGGCACCCACCCATCCATTACCACCCAAAAAAATGTGGAGACCTTCCGCAAGCAGCTCTGCGCCTTGGGGTTTAGCTACGATTGGGATCGCGAACTATCGACTAGCGATCCGGCGTACTATAAATGGACCCAATGGATTTTTACCAAACTCTACGAAAAGGGGCTGGCCTATGAAGCCGACATGCTGGTCAACTATTGCCCAGCGCTTGGCACGGTGCTAGCCAACGAAGAAGTGGAGAATGGCAAGTCAAAAGAAGGCGGCCACCCTGTGGAACGGCGCCCTTTAAAACAATGGGTGCTAAAAATTACCGCTTATGCCGAAAGACTCCTCAAGGACTTGGAACTGATCGATTGGCCAGAGAGTTTAAAGAAGCTGCAAATTAATTGGATAGGCAAAAGCGAAGGGGCTCAGGTGCATTTCACTGAGAAGTCCAGCGGCGCCCCCCTCTCTATTTTCACCACCTGTCCCGAAACTCTTTTTGGGGCAACTTATATGGTGTTAGCTCCAGAGCACCCCTTGGTGGCCAAAATCACCACTGAGGCACAAAAGGAGGCCGTGTCCGATTACCAGAAGCTGACGGCTTTAGAGAGCGAGATAGACCGCACATCCGTAGGTAAAAAAAAGACAGGCGTTTTCACCGGTGCTTACGCCATCAATCCCGTCAATGCCGCGGAAATCCCCATCTGGATATCCGACTACGTCTTGATGGGCTATGGCACCGGGGCCATCATGGCTGTACCTGCGCACGACGTGCGGGACTTTGAGTTTGCCGAGCAATTTGATCTGCCAATCATACCCGTCATAGACCCAGACACCAAAGCCTTTGCACCCTTTTTGAAAGAAGTCGAAGATGTACTGGCTTGGCGGCATGAGATCATCAGCGGTAAGCGCTGCTTTGCAGGCGGCGACGGAACGCTCATCAATAGTTCTAGCGCAGCCCTTTCGCTGAATGGCCAGAGTGTGGACCAAGCTAAAAAAAGCATTACAGATTGGCTTGAAAAAAATGCTAAAGGCACTTTTACAATCACTTACAAGCTGCGCGACTGGCTGTTTTCTCGCCAACGCTATTGGGGCGAACCTTTTCCCGTGCTGCACTTCGCAGATGGATCCAAACGCATTTTAGGCATCGACGAACTCCCCTTGACACTCCCTGTGGTCTCAGACTACAAGCCAAGTGGCGATGGCCAAAGCCCTCTGGCCAAGATCAAAGAGTGGGTAGAGATTGTCGATCCGCTCACCGGCCAAAAGGCCTTGCGCGAAACCAATACGATGCCCAACTGGGCTGGCTCTTGCTGGTACTATTTGCGCTTTTGCGACCCGCATAATGCCGAGGAGGCCTGGAACAAGGAAATTGAAAAATATTGGCTTCCCGTGGATATGTATGTAGGAGGGGTGGAACACGCTGTCTTGCATCTGCTTTATGCGCGCTTTTGGCATAAGGTCTTATACGACTGCGGCTTTGTGAGCACCCTAGAGCCTTTTCAAACGCTGCGCAACCAAGGATTAGTGGTGGGACGCTCGTTCCAAAATAGCGCACACGCCTACGTCTCCCCAAGTGATGTCTTGGAAAAAGATGGCGTCTACATCCAGCGCCAAACCGGTGAAGTCCTCAAGACGCAAGTCGAAAAAATGTCCAAGTCCAAACTCAATGGAGTTTCCCCTGACGAGATCATGGAAGAATATGGGGCTGATGCCCTACGCCTTTATGAGATGTTCATGGGCCCTATCGAAAAGGAAAAGCTGTGGAATACCGATGCCGTATCGGGATGCAAGCGCTTTTTAAATCGCTTCTTCGAGCTGGTTGCTTCGGATAAGGTTTCCGATAGCACATCGCCTGAAGCGCTGAAACTCGGCCATCGCTTAGTGCATGGCGTCACCAAAGATCTTGAAGGGATGCTATTTAATACGGCCATTGCCAAGATGATGGAATTTATCAACGATTTCAGCAAACTGCCCTTTTATCCCAAAAGTGTTCTTAAAATGGCGACACAGTGCCTCTCCCCTTTTGCCCCACATATTGCCGAAGAGCTGTGGAGCCAGCTGGGCTGTGTGGATTCCCTCACTTATTGTCCCTATCCTGTGGTCGAAGAAAAATATCTGCAAGATGCCACCATCACCTACGTGGTGCAAGTCAATGGCAAGCTTAGGGGGCGCTTTGAACTGCCTAAAGATCAGCCGCAAGCTGAAATTTTGCTCGCAGCTAAGCAGCATCCCGCGATTTCAAAACTGCTGGACGGTCAAGAGATCGATAAGGTAATATTCGTGCCCAATAAGCTGCTCAACTTAGTCACCAAGTAAAGCGCAAAACAGACCAAAAGGGACATTACTTATGTCCTTTTTGGGTATAACTTCATAAAAATTTTACAGGATGGGAAGGATAGGAAAAGATGGG
>PLSG01000145.1 GCA_003164155.1 Parachlamydiaceae bacterium
CACAAATTTTGGGCTGCTTTAGTGTAGTTGCAACTTGCATTATTTTAACTAAAAGGAGAGGCATATGCTTAAAAGTAAAGTGTGGGGTGTCTTATTTTTGGCTATTTTATGTTCAATGTCCCAATTGGAAGCTTTGCGACTGGAGAGTTCTGCTTTCAGCCATCAGAGTCATATTCCCGGAAAGTATGCATGCCAAGGCGATAATCTATCACCTCCCTTACATGCCAGTCTAGTTCCCAAGGATGCCAAATCGCTAGTGTTGATTCTCGAAGACCCTGACGCTACAAGAGGTGTTTTTACCCACTGGCTGGTTTGGAACATTCCCACGCAGATGGATTGGAAAGAAGGCGAAGTCAGCGGCATACAAGGCTCGAACGGCCGCAATCGCTTAGGCTATACCGGTCCATGTCCCCCAGCCGGTGACTCCGCCCATCATTATGTTTTTAAGCNNTATGCTTTGGATGAAATGCTGGATCTGCCCGCGGGTGCCAAGAAGGTGGATCTGGAAAAGGCCATTCAAGGGCATATTTTAGCGCAGACGCAATTTGTCGGCCTGTATGCAAGGCAGTCTGCCGCGAAATAAGTGCAGTATCTTGACAGTGCACTAGAAATGCACCGCTTTGCCGACTTTGTCTTGCGGGGCGGTGCACATGTTCAAAGAGATGCCCTGCTGTTGGAGGATGTCCTGGATTACACTGAGAGCGGTTTCTGGAGTATTGCACTCGCTGGAAAGGTGAGCTAGGTGTACATGCTTGAGTTTGGGATTTGCCACCTGGCTCAACAATTGACCGCAGGCTTCGTTGGAAAGATGGCCGCTGCGCCCTAAAACGCGTTGCTTATACACCATGGGCCGCGAGCAGGCATGCACCATGGAAATCTGATGATTGGCCTCCACATACAGATAATCGCATCCTTGCAGATGATTGCGCACAAGCGTGGTCACAAAGCCGAGATCGGTGCAAAATCCCAGCTTTATTCCTTGCGTGCGGATGGTAAAAGCCACCGGATCTACCGTGTCGTGCTGGATGCTGAAAGGGTGTATTTCCAAGTCGCTAAACTCAAAAGTTTCGCCTGTGGAAAAAATCTTAAATTTGGGGCAATCGCGAAAGCATTCCACTATGCCCTTGGCCGTCTCGCTGTTGGCAAAGACTGGAATCCCCAGCTTATAAGCCAGCACCTTTAGACCTTGGATATGATCGGTGTGTTCATGCGTAATTAAGATGGCGTCGATCTCGGCGATATCGACGCCGATTTCGGAAAGCTTGGCGATAATGGCTTTTCCGCTTAGCCCCGCATCGATCAGCACTTTGGTATTTGGGGTGCCCAGATAGATGCAGTTGCCTTTTGAGCCGGAAGCTAGAGGACAAAAACCTATCATGGTACAGTTCCTTGGTAACTGGTCAGATCCCTCCTGAGAAACTGAAGGAAATCTGAAAAAATGTAGTATAAAAGCTTATAAGCTCGCATGCGTCATCTAGAAATTTTAGTGACGCTGAGCTATTTGCAAACTGCAGGCAAACCCCCCATCCCACCCTTGGAGATTGGGCAGGATGGTGTCTTGTTGCTGATAAACCACGAGCCCAAAATTGCGGCAGGCTTTTTGGATTTATAACTCGTTTTCGCGCTTGAGGATGCTGCAGGTCATATACCAAATGCACCCTTGGGGAGCCAGCAGCTGGCAGGCATGCTCGATGAGGCGCAGCTGGGTTTTTTCTAGGGCATCCAGGGACTCTTCGGATATCCTCCAACGAGCCTCCGGTCGCTTATGCAGCACGCCTGTATTACTACAGGGCACATCTAAGATGACCACATCAAATTGCGCAGTTTGCGGATAATTTTCGCCCGGCAGACAGCTCAGCTTCGCTTGCATCCCATACTTCTGCATGTTCTGTCGCAAGCGCATCAGTTTCTCTTCGGAGACATCATTGGCAAATAGCTCTGCCTGGGGCAGAAAATCATGCGCTGCCAGCAATTTGCCGCCTGGCGAGGCGCATAAATCCAATAGTTTGACGGGAGAGGTGCCCTGTGCGCAGAGTCTGTGCATCAGAGCTGCCGGCGTGATATTCTGGATATAGAAATCTGCAGAGGCGGCGATTAAAGGCAGCTGAGAGACATCGCTCACCTCAGCCATTGGAAAAGAGACATATGAAAGAGGCTTTAGCCCCTCGACTATGCCATGCGCAGGCATCAGCTCTGCACCATTGCGCTGGCGCACCATGATCCGCCCGGGCGCATTGCCCACTTCCATGATAGAGACGGCTTGTTCCGGACCGTAATCGCGCACCAATTCAGATACGAAATAGGGAGGATAGGAGTAGCGGATGCTCATGCCTTCAATAGATTGCGCGCGCGGCAAAGCTAATGGCACATCGGCGGTTTTGCGCAAAATGGCATTTAAAAACTGTCCAAAATGCTGGCTGCAGTAGCGTTTGGCTATGGCCACAGATTCGTTGGCGATGGCAAAGAGCGGCACCCTATCCATAAAATAGCATTGATATAGAGCTAAGCGCAGGAGCGCCCTTTCTTTGAGCTTTAGTTTGAGTTTATGCTTTGCGGTTAGTTGTTCTGCCAAGTAGTCCAGAGCTAAGGCCATCTGCACTGCTCCATAGGCGATAGCCTGGCAAAAATGCAAATCGCGTGCGGCAGGCTGGCAGCTCTGGCGCCAAGTTTCGATTTTATCCTCGACAAAGGATTCTTCGCGCAAAGAACCCAAAACGGCAAGATAGGCAATTTCTCGTGGACTGACATTCATTTGAACACTTATACCATGGTAGGGGAGGCGGCCAGCCAGTTGCGCACGACCCACTCTTGAAACCACACGGCAATGTGCGGTACAGCGGCTTGAAAGATCTCTGGATCGGCCCCTTCTTCCATGGCCGCACAAGCATCTTCTACCGAAGCTCCCGTCTGGAAGGCCTTTAGCAATCTGTGCTCGGCCCAGCTGAGTTCTTTCCAGCCTATATTGTTCTTTAGGGTGCGATACAAAGCAAAATAGTGCCTTTTTTGGCTGACCAATTCGGGGAAATCATTTTCGATCCAATGCTCTACTGGGCTTTGGAGAAACTTCCAGCGGAAATCGAAAATATCGTAGTCCAGATCGAAAAGTTCGACATAGGGTTGCAGATAAATTTTTTGCTGCAAGGCAGCGGATTCAGTCGCTTGGGAATTATCGGCCTGGTCCCTATCTGATTCTTCCAGGTTGGCTTGAAAGCCGTTTTGGGCGAAAAGAGCTGCACGCAAAGGGGGATAAGACCCTACCGTGAAAAGGCGGTCATACTCCCAGTCCACTGCGGCGGCATCGGCCACCAAACCCCTATCTTCACCCGTGTAATTGAGCCTGATCCACTGAGGGAGATCCGCCCCTAAAACCCCCAAAGACCAATGCTTGGGCGGATGCTGTAGCAGAAAGGGAATGGCTATGGTGTGGTTGAAGTCGTAATAGCCGAATAAGCGCGTGACCAAGGGGAAGTTGTCGTGCAAGGAGGAGAGCAGCCGCCACCAATACTGTTGATTGTAGATCTGCATGCGCTGATGGGGAAGCAGAGTAGGGCTCGGAGCTATAAAGTGGGGAGCTTCAGATTCAATGGGGTTTCCCGAAGGTGCTAGAGAAGATATTTGGCTGTGGGCATCGATAGATTGAGTGATCACTCCGGCAAACCACTGTTGCGACATCTTGAGTGCGTGAGGCACGTTTCTATCTAGTTGCATATCTGCTCCACAGTCACTAGCGATTTTTAGAGAGTTGCATATGATAGACATGGCAAGGAAAAATATTTTTAAATACTTGTGATTTTTCAATCAGGTATTTCTTGTGGTATTCCTTAAGCATCGAGCTGCGTTTCCTGATCATCAACCTTTTGTCTTGTTTAGAGAAGAGGCGGCTGATTTTTTGCAAACCAATATATTCCACATAGGCACACATGCCATTGTCCATGCAGAGCTCTTCATAGTGGGTAATGATGTTTTGCAAGAAATCGGATGGAAAGACATTAAACGGCAAAGTGGAGATGATGAAATCGTATTTGTAGGTGGGATTCCAATCGGCTATCGAGAGATGGCGCACGCATACGCGGGGATCGCCTTGAAAGGAGTTTTCAAGTACCTGGCAGCAATTTTGGTCGATTTCCACGACATCCAGAAGGTCACCTGGTCGCAATAAATCGACTAGCGGACGGGTGATATTGCCCATTCCCGCACCCACCTCTAAAATTTTACAAGGTGCATCAGGACGCGCTTTAACATATTTGAGAAGGCGACGGGCTACCGCCGGCGACAAAGCTGACACCGCTCCCACTGCCTGAGGATTTCTAAAGTAATGTGATAGAAACGAAACAAAACCTTCTATAGTCTTAACCATATGCGCCTCGGTTGACACGGTAGCATAAATATGAGTGCGTGTTAAACGCACACTACCCGTTATATTGTTATGGTTTATACACCACTCTCTTTAAATTTGCACTGAAAAAAGAAGTGGTATCCTTAAAATTTTAAGTATAATCAACCGCTCTTTTTCCACATCTTTACGGGTTAACTATTCACGTCCCCTCGGAGGAACCGAGGAAATTGGATCAGGGCAGTAAATCGACTTTTTTAGGTTTAAAGCGCCTTTCCAGTAGGTAATCCAAGGAGATATTCCCAGGACCAAAGGCAAACACCAGTAAAGCCGCAAATAGATAGTTGAATGGAGTTTGTTGAGTTAGCAGCAGAGGATCTTCAAAAGCATTGGCGACCACAGCGTAATTTACGGTTAGCAAGGCTACTAGCATGGTTATGGCCAAGGGAATAGCCACTAAGCGTGAGCCAAAACCTATCAGCAGACATAAACCACCTATGCACTCCACTCCTCCCACGAGATAGGCATTTAAAGCGGGGAAGGGGATGCCGAGCGATGTGAAAAATTCGACGACCGGTTCGATATGCGTCAGTTTGGCCCAGCCTCCCCAAAAAAAAGAGCCTCCCCAATACAATCTTATGGCCAGCAAGAGACAGGATTGAAATACTGTGCCGGCGGCAATCAGCCCTTCGTAAAACTTTCTAGGCGAATTGAGCATGCACTTCTCCTTTGCAGACTGCGCGCTTGGTTTCTAAGTCCACTTGCAGGGTTTTGGCTTTCAATGCCTCTGCCCACGTCTCCTCTAGGCTGACAAAATTGTCGTCCCATTCCAGCAGCGTAGACACCCCTTGGGTCTTGGGATACACCTCGGCATACAAGTCCCATACGGCATCACACACATGGTCATCGTGGGTGTCAAGGATATAATCGCCGTGATCTTTGTGTCCCGCAAGGTGGATTTGAAGCACTCGGTGGAGCGGTATATTGCGGCAGTATTCTAAGGGATCAAAGCCGTGGTTGCGACTCGATACATAGATGTTATTGACATCTAGCATCATATAGATGTTGGCCTTTTCTACTACCGCGGAATAGAAATCCCATTCGGGCATTTCATCGCTTTGATAAGCTACATAGGAAGAGAGGTTTTCCAGAGCGAAGGGCAACTCTAAGTAATCTTGCACAATGCGGGCGCGCTCGGCTACATAGTTTATGACCTCTTTAGTGTAAGGTAAAGGCAATAGATCGTGGAAATTTGCGCCGGCCAATCTTCCCCAGCAAAGATGATCCGAGACCCAAGGTGTCTTGGTTTTTTTGGTCAGGGCCTTGAGTTTTTTTAAGTAGGCGAAGTCTAAAGGGTCCGGACTGCCAATGGCCAAAGAAACCCCATGTTGTACGACTGTATAGCTATCCAAGATGCGCTCTAAGTTCTCTATGGGCTTTCCGCCGTCGACCATGAAGTTTTCGCTGATGATTTCAAACCAATCGATGGCTGGTTTATCGCGAAAAATAGTTTCGTAGTGAGGGATGCGCAGTCCTATGCCGATGCCAAGATTGGGGAAAATGCTGTCCTTTTTCATTCAATTCAAACCTTTTATAATCTGCAGTGAGGTTCAGTGGCCATTTGGCCCTATCTATTGTGTCAAGGTTGAGGTTGTACCACATTCTTGCGCTTTTCCGCTATTTTTTTTGCGACAAGTTGGATAGCTAAGTTTTTATTGGCAAAAGCGCATTTGCCTTTGCCTTTGCAAGTCGATTGGCCAGCGCAAGAATTAGTTGGGGACTCGCAGGCATTTAATCCGGCACAGAGATTGGTGCCATCGCATCGCCCACTGGCCACTTGGATAGCCAAGGTTTTGCCGGCTGGGTCAAGGCTGTCGAATAGCTCTCTCGATTTTTTATTGAGCAAACCCTTGAGCTCGGACTCCGACATGAGGTGATAGCCTTCGTTTTCCGCATTTTTGTCCACTTGTTCGCTGGGAGTGGCTTTGTCTAAGGATTGGCTGTTTGCGGCTTCTTCTGCAAAGGATTGAGGTATAGAGGATGCTGTGGCGATGAGGCCGCTGGCAATGCCCAATAAAGCATATTTCAACATAGGATTGTGTTTCATTTCCAGCTCCGTGTTATCTCTTTCAGCTACAATCAACCTGACAGTGTACTACTACACTGTCAGGCTTTAAACGGGGAACTATGAACGCCAGCTGGTTGGTTTAGAAACCTTGGCGCGTTTTTCAGCCATTTTTTTAGAGGCTAATTTAACTGCATCGTCGGCATTGTCGAAAGGACCTTCGCTTGTACCTGCGCAGCTGCCTTTTCCAGCACAATCGTGCCCTTTGGCTGTGCCTTTGCCGGCGCTTTTGCAGGAGTTTTTGCCTTTGCAGTCATTTTTTCCAGCACAAGTTTGACCAGCTAACTCTTGAGCTAGTTTTTTGCTGTCTGGATCTAGTTTGTCATAGGCACTTTGCCCTTCTTTAGTTAGCTTTGCTCTCATTTCGCTATCAGTTAAAGGCTTATCTTTTTGTGTAGAGCTAACTTTCACTTGAACTTGCTCTTCAGCCACATCTTTATCGTCATACAACGAGTTGTAGCTTCTGTTGGAGCTGGAGCTGGGTTTTTGACCGCCGCATCCATGACCGCCGCAATTTCCGCCTGCCAATAGCACTGTCGTTTCATTAGCATCTTCTTCAGATTTACTGCTATCTGCAGAAGCTTGTGAGGAAACGAGGAGTCCGCCCATTAGGCCCATTAGTGCCCATTTGGAAATATCTTGCTTTTTCATAAACCCTTCTCCTTGAATTGAGTTTGCATGCTTTTTATAGGTCCATTCAAATATTTTTTTTGTAATTCTCGCATAAAAATCACCATATGAAAATTTTTATTTTCAGTCTACAAAGAAGTTTAGGAAATTTAACCGCAAGCAAATGCCGCTAGGTGGAAGAGGGGCAAAAGGCCCATAATATGTAAGCTTCAAGGGGGATCGACTCAATTTATTAGAGCCATCGAAGGGCAAAGGGAGCTGAGGGTGGATTCTCGTCCGAGGGAGGAAAACTGGGCCCTTATTCACCTTCTCGATCCATGTTTTTGGCTACTGTAAAATCCGCTTTTTCTATCCTTTCTATCTTTTCTATCCTATCATCCTGTAAAATTTTCAGGAGATATATGATTAAGAAAAGATGGGAAGGATAGAAGAATGGAAAAGATGATTTTAATCAATAAAGGAAAATATATTGACAATGATCTTATGCCTCCTCTTCTTCTTCCTGAATTTAGAAAATTTAAACACAAAGAAACGCACTAAGAGCGCAAAGCACACAAAGAAGGCATAAAAAAGCTTAACCAAAGAAAATATTATTTTCTCTTATAGAGCCCCACGGGCGAATGAAAACTATGCGAGCTTGTATCTA
>PLSG01000014.1 GCA_003164155.1 Parachlamydiaceae bacterium
AAAATGGCTATAGCATTTCTCCAGTAGGGCGAATCTTCTCCACACTGCATTTTCGTGAACGTGCCCGTGCCCGAGCCCGTGCCCGAATTTCCGATTTCCTGCCCTGATCCGAATAAAGATGTGGGTAAAAGCATGACCGCTCCTCCGGAGCTCAGGCTGACCTATAAGGAAGGGGCGGCAATTAGTTACGATTAGCAGGTAGGCTATGCAAAGGATATTGATCTCCATCACCGGCTGTGTACAAGGCGTGGGCTTTAGGCCCTTTGTCTACCGCCTGGCTCAAGCACACCACCTGGTGGGCCATATTTTAAATAATGGGCAGGGCGTAATGATCGACGTCCAAGGCGCAAAAGCATCCTTGGAGGATTTTCAGAAAGATATTTTGGCTAAGAAACCGCCGCAGGCCGCGATCTCTGAAATTGCGCATGCTCAAGCCCCTTTGCATGCCGCCACGCAGTTTGAGATAAAAATGAGCGATCCCATGGCTGAAGCAGAGCTTCCCTTGCTGCCAGACACTGCCATCTGCCAGCAATGCCTGCAGGAGTTATTAGACCCGCATAACCGGCGCTATCAATACCCATTTTTACATTGCGTGGCATGCGGACCGCGCTTCAGCATATTTTGGCAGATGCCCTTTGACCGGGTCAACACCAGCATGGCGGATTTCCATATGTGCGCAGAGTGCTTGGGGGAATACCATGATCCGCTCAATCGCCGTTTCTATTCACAAACAAATTGCTGTGCGCAGTGTGGACCACAGCTCAGTTTGCTGGATAAACAGGGCAAGTTGGTGGCGGACAAACAACACGCCCTTGCGGCCGCTGCGGCGCATTTGCAGCAGGGAAAGATCATAGCCATAAAAAACACCGGGGGATATCAACTCCTAGTTGATGCCACGGATCAGTCAGCGGTATCTCGCCTGCGCACCTTAAAGCAAAGGGCGGCTAAGCCCTTTGCCCTTTTGATGCCAAGCCTTGATCTCGCAAGTGCAATTGCGCATGTCTGTCCTCTGGCAGAGGCCGTTTTGACGTCTCCTGCTGCGCCTATCGTGCTGCTGAAAAAGCGGCCTGAATCTGGCCTTGTGTGCTCTTCTGTAGCCCCTGAAACGCCCTATTACGGCATTATGCTCCCCCATAATGCGCTGCAGCATTTATTGCTTGTGGCCTACCCTTGCCCTTTAGTTGCCACCAGCGGCAATCTGTCCGATAACCCCATCTGCATCGACGACTCAGAAGCTTTGGCCAAGTTAGCTTGCATGGCCGATCTCTTTTTAGTGCACAATCGCCCCATCCGGCACCGCCTAGATGACTCCATCGTGCATCTAATCGGCCATCGCCCTATGCTTTTGCGGCGCGCTAGAGGCTATATTCCCCATATGATCCCTTTGCCGGCCCCTTTGCCTGGCCTTCCACTCCTGGCCAAAGGGCATCTTTTCGCGGCGGGCAGCCAGCAAAAAAACAGCTTCGCTTTTAAAAAAAACCACCACCTCTACCTCAGCCAGCACATCGGAAACTTAGATACAGCGGATGCGTGCCAAGCTTATGATCGCGAAGTGGAAAAATGGGAAAAGCTACTTTGCATTCAACCAGCTGCAGGCATAGGCGATCAGCATCCAGATTACTATACGAGCCACTATTTGCGGGGGCGAAATATTCCCATAAAGGGGATTCAGCACCACCAGGCGCATGTCTATGCGGGTATGTTAGACAATCAATTATCGCCCCCACTATTTGGGGTTGCCTGGGATGGCACAGGTTTTGGGTCGGATCAAACCATCTGGGGAGGCGAGGCTTTTGTGGTCCATCGCACCCACATGCAGCGCTTTGCAAGTCTTTATCCCTTTCGTTTGCCAGGCGCTGGCAAAGCCATACGCGAGCCGCGGCGCGCCGCCTTGGGAGCCCTGCATGCCCTTTGCGGGGGGGCTGAGCGCTTGTATGCCTATGACGCGTGGCTGAAGCTGGCCTTTACATGCGAGGAGTTGCAGATCTTGCCGCAGGCCTTGCAGAGAAAGGTCAATGCCCCCCTATGCAGCAGCGTGGGAAGGCTATTTGACGCGGTAAGTGCCTTGCTCTTCTGCTGCACAATCAGCCATTACGAAGGGCACGCGGCGCTGGCCTTAGAAGCTGCCGCAGAGCAATACTGCCAACGGGCTCAAATTGAGCCCGCGGACAGTATAGCTGAAAATGACCTATTAGTTTACGATGTGCTTGTATCGCGCGATGGCGACATGCTGCTGCTGGATTGGCGTCCGATGCTAAAGCAGATATATAGCGATAAGCTCAAGGGGGTTCCCGTGCCAAATATGGCTCTGGCCTTTCACAATGCCATGGCACAAAGCATAGTGAAACTTGCCCTGCTGGCAGAGCAAGAAAATGTGTTGCTGACCGGCGGGGTGATGCAAAACAAATTATTGGTAGAAAAAGCCATTGCAGGCCTAAAGGCGCAGGGCTTTAAACCCCATTGGCACCAAGCCATCCCGCCCAATGACGGGGGGTTATGCGTTGGGCAAATTATGGGAAGCTTAGTTTAGAACAGTACAAGGAGTTTGACATGTGCCTAGCCTTACCTGGAAAAATCTTGAATATGCAGCATGCGGCGGATTCACCCGATTTGCCTATGGCCGAAGTGGAGTTCTCCGGGGTGAAAAAGACCGTATGCTTGGCCTATACCCCCGAAGCAAAAATCGGCGATTACGTCATTGTGCACGTGGGCTTTGCGATCAGTGTGCTCAATGCAGAACATGCCCAATCGACCTTGGATTTAATGGTCATCAAAGAAAGCGATATGAAATGAAATATGTAGATGAGTTCCGCCAGCACCATTTAGTGAAAAAGTGGTCTGAAGCTCTGCATAGTGTTACCACGCAATCTTGGACGATCATGGAGGTATGTGGAGGGCAGACGCACACCATAGCAAAATATGGTTTGCACGCCTTTTTGCCAGCTAAGATTCGCTTGATCCATGGGCCGGGCTGCCCGGTGTGTGTCACGCCAATTAGCCTCGTCGACCAGGCCATACAGATGGCCATGCAGCCGCATGTGATTTTTTGTTCGTTTGGAGATATGATGCGCGTCCCCGGCTCGCATTCTAACCTGCTCACGGCCAAAGCTAAAGGCGCTGATGTGCGCATCGTGCTATCTCCCCTGGATGCTTTAAAACTGGCCGAAGAAAATAAAAACAAGCAGGTGGTCTTCTTCGCCGTGGGCTTTGAGACAACTGCCCCAGCCAATGCCATGTGCGCTTACCTGGCCAAAAAGCGGGGAGTATCCAACTTTTCTTTGCTGGTCTCGCACGTCTTGGTTCCCCCGGCATTGCATTTCCTATTGGAATCCCCGGGCAATGAAGTCCAAGGCTTTTTAGCAGCTGGGCATGTATGCGCAATTACTGGCTACAGCCACTACCATGCTCTCGCCAAGCGCTATCTCGTCCCCATGGCAATCACCGGATTTGAGCCGCTGGATATCTTGCAGGGGCTGTACTTGTGCATACAGCTGCTGGAAAACAAGCAGTGCAAAGTTGTCAACCAATACCACCGCTGCGTGCAAGAAAACGGCAACGTTGCAGCCATGCGCATCGTCAACGAGGTATTTAAAATCGTGGACCGCCACTGGAGGGGCATGGGCCTGATTCCTTCCAGCGGTTTTGGCTTGCAAGACGCCTATGCCGATTATGATGCTGCTCTGAAGTTCCCTCTTTCTGCGCCAAGCACTCTTAAAGAAAATGGATGCATCAGCGGTCTGGTTCTGCAGGGCAAAAAAAGACCCTGCGACTGCCCTCTATTTGGCAAGTCATGCACTCCTGAAAATCCCTTGGGAGCCCCCATGGTATCCAATGAAGGGGCTTGCTCAGCTTATTATCAATATTTTCTCAATAGCTAGGATGACGCTAGATGAACAATTTCACGTGTGCAGTGCTTGTAGACGACCAGCAGGTAATCTCTTTGGGCCATGGCAGCGGTGGCAAGCAAACCAGCCAACTTATCAAACAGATTTTCCTGCCAGCTTTTGGCAATGATAAATTGAATATGCTGCACGATGGGGTCTTGTTGGATATTCCCTCCAGCCAGATCGTTTTTACCACAGATTCTTACGTCATACAGCCCATCTTTTTCCCGGGAGGGGACATCGGCAAATTGGCCGTCACCGGCACCGTGAATGATTTGGCCATGTGCGGTGCCAAACCCCTTTATCTGAGCTGCAGTTTTATTATCGAAGAGGGCTTTTTGCAAAGCCATCTGCAGCGCATCGTAAATGCGATGCAAGCCGAAGCTGAGGCCAACGGCGTGCAAATTGTCGCCGGCGACACAAAAGTCATCGAAAGGCATATGGGTAAAAATATTTTTATCAACACCACGGGCATTGGCATCAGCCTGTCGAAAGAGCCCATCAACCCCCTCCAAATAAAACCAAATGACTGTATTATTTTGAGCGGCGATATCGGGCGGCACGGAGTGGCGGTCATGGCCGAGCGCGAAAACCTGACTTTTTCCTCGCCGCTGATCAGCGATTGCGCCTCTTTATTTCCCATCGTACGCGCTTTGTTAGGGGAAGGCATAAGGGTGCACTGCCTGCGCGACATCACGCGAGGGGGATTAGCTACGGCCTTAGTGGAACTTTCAGAGTCATCTGATATGGACTTCTCTATCCTCGAAGAAGCCATTGCCATTGATACCGCCGTGGATAGCGTGTGCGAAATTTTGGGTCTGGATCCCCTGTATGTCGCCAATGAGGGCAGATTTGTAGCTTTTGTCCCCGAAGATCAGGCTGAAAGCGCTCTTAAAATCATCCGGCAATTCCCCGAAGGGTATTTAGCCAATGCCATCGGACAGGTGCATCCCAAAGCGAGATCGCCGCGAGCCATTATTAAAAACGCTTTGGGCATCGAGCGAAACCTTTATAGATTAATGGGAGATCAACTGCCGCGCATTTGTTGAGCATGGCGATATGCAAGAAAAAACTCCCAAACCTGCGCTTTTAGCCCTGGCCGATGGAACACTCTTTCATGGAGCTTCCCTGAGCCTGCCCGGATACTACTGTGGCGAAGTCGTTTTTAATACCGCCATGAGCGGTTATCAGGAAATCTTCACCGATCCCTCCTATGCCAATCAAATTGTTGTGCTCACCACGGCGCATGTCGGAAATACAGGCATAAACCGCCAAGACCTTGAATCGGACAAGTGTTGGCTAGCTGGATTGGCTGTCAAAGAAGCTTCTAACACATGCAGCAGCTGGCTTGCGGAGGAAAACATGCATCCCTTTTTGGCCAAGCATCGCATTCCCTGCCTGTATGGAATCGATACGCGCCAACTTGCGCTTCATCTGCGCGAAAAAGGCGCGCAGAATGGCTGCATAGCCATAGGAAACTGCGCCGCAAACACAGCTTTGCAAAGGGCTAGAGAACACCCCTCGAGCATGGGGCTCAACTTGATTTCGCGCGTATCTACGCCTGTGCCCTATGCGTGGCAGAAGGGGAGCTATAGCTGGCTGGGCAAAGGGCTGGAAAAGCCCAAGCGGGCCTTTTCTGTTTATGTCTACGACTTTGGCGTCAAGTATAGCATCTTGCGCAAGCTTGTCGATTTGGGCTGCCGTGTCGACGTAGTAGGGGCGGCTTGCCCCTATGCGGAAATCCTGGCCGCCAAGCCAGATGGCGTAGTGCTATCCAATGGCCCGGGCGATCCAAGCATGGCCTTTGAGGCCATCGACAGCGTGCGCGCTTTTTTGCAGCACAAAGTGCCCTTATTGGGCATTTGCTTTGGCTGTCAACTCTTAGGGCTGGCTTGTGGGGGGAGCACGCAAAAGATGAAGTTTGGACATCATGGCATCAATCATCCTGTTTTGGATATCAGAAGGCAGCGCGTGTTGGTTACAAGCCAAAATCATGGGTTTGCCATCGATCCTACAAGCTTGCCAGCTAATTTAGAGGTCACCCATCGCTCTTTGTGCGATCACTCAATTGAGGGGATTCGCTGTCTAGATGCCCCAGCAATTGGTTTTCAGGGACATCCAGAGGGGGGGCCTGGTCCGCTGGATGTGCATGGCATTTTTAACGAATTTATCCAACTCATGCGAGGTGTGCGTGCCTAAAGATCCCTCGATACAAAAAGTCCTGGTATTGGGTGCCGGTCCGATAGTCATCGGACAGGGATGCGAATTTGATTATTCCGGAACTCAGGCTTGCAAGGCCTTGCGCGAGGAAGGGTGCCTGGTCATCTTATTGAATTCCAACCCTGCCACGATCATGACCGATCCTGAAATAGCGCATATAACCTATCTCGAGCCTTTAAGTGTAGAAATTTGCGAAAAAATCATCGCCAAAGAAAGGCCCGATGCCCTTTTGCCTACGATGGGTGGACAAACGGCCCTCAATCTAACTGTGGAGTTGGCCAAGAAGGGGATCTTGGATGCCTATCTTGTGAAAATAATAGGCCTGTCTTTAACCACGATTGAATATGCCGAAAATCGAGGGCTTTTTAGGAAAATTCTACAGGAGATGGGCTACCCTACCCTAAAAGCTATGCCTATCCATTCCATGGAAGAAGCAAATCGCGCTAAATATCAGCTTTCCTTTCCAGTCATAGTGCGCACTTCATTTACCTTGGGAGGTCAAGGGGGGGGCATAGCGCATGACCAAGCGGAGCTCATGCGCCTTTGCGAGGCGGCACTTCCCTTGTCTCCGCTTGGTTTATTGGTAGAAGCATCCATACATGGGTGGAAAGAATATGAACTCGAGGTCATGCGCGATCATATAGGCAATTGCATCGTCGTGTGTGGAATAGAAAATGTGGATCCCATGGGGGTGCATACAGGCAACTCCATTACCGTGACACCTATACAGACGTTAACCGATAGAGAATATCAGCAGATGCGCAGATATGCTTTTGAGGTGATGGAAAAGATTGGGATGACTTCAGGAGGGTGCAATGTGCAGTTTGCGGTAAATCCCAAGACAGGGGAAATTCTGTGCATCGAAATTAATCCGCGCGTTTCGCGCTCTTCGGCTTTGGCCTCAAAGGCCACCGGATACCCCATAGCTAAAGTAGCGGCGAAGATTTCCATAGGATACAACTTGCCAGAAATTGAGATTAAAACCTTGGAATGCTCCCTTCCCGCTGCCTTTGAACCAGTCATCGACTATGTGGCGGTTAAAATTCCCTATTTCAATTTCAACAAGTTTCCCGAAGCAGACGCCACCTTAAGCATTTCTATGAAAGCCGTAGGAGAGGTAATGGCCTTGGGAAGGACTTTTAAAGAAGCTCTCCAAAAGGCTTTGGATAGTTTAGATTTGGGGCATTCAATCAAAGATATGCAAAGATCAAAGCATGGCGATGCTTGGTTTTCGCAGCTCATCGAGGAATTAATAGAGTGTGAAGGGCAGATCAGCCGCACCCCATTTCGCGAAGTTACAAGTCCTCAAATGCTCGCGTGGAAACAACAGGGCTTCTCAGATAGCCGTTTGGGTCAACTTTTAGGAGTCGCTGAAAGCCAAGTATGGAAGGCGCGCCATTTGCTATCCGTTTTGCCTACCTATAAGTGCGTCGACTCATGTGCAGGAGAATTTGCCACGCGCCGGGCTATTTTTTATTCTACCTTCGAGAATGCCTGCGAAGCCAATCCGACTAATCGGGAAAAAATCATCGTGCTTGGCGGCGGCCCCAATCGGATTGGACAAGGCATAGAATTTGACTACTGCTGCGTACATGCCATTTTGGCGATACGCAGTTGCGGATATGAAGCTATTATGATTAACTGCAATCCCTCAACTGTATCCACGGATGATGATATATCCGATCGCTTATATTTCGAACCTCTCACGGTGGAGAAAATTCACGAAATCATTCTCAAGGAGCATCCCAAAGGCATCATCGTGCAATTTGGAGGTCAGACTCCTTTGGATGTGGGGCGGCAGCTGGATTTAAGGGGAGTGGACATCCTGGGCACGCCTTTTTGGGCCATCGACTGCGCAGAGGATCGCGCCAAATTCCGCAACTTGTTGCTGAAATTGGGCTTCAGCCAGCCCAGGAATAGTGTATTTGCAAACTGTGAAGGGGCTTTGCATGCGGCCCAAAAAATTGGCTATCCAATTATCGTGAGGCCTTCATATGTAATTGGAGGCAAGGCTATTTGCATCATTGAAGATGAAGCTGCACTGCAAGCCTACTTAAGCCGGCACCCACCAAATGATGCGCCTGTGCTGATTGAAGAATTTTTAGCGGGGGGAGTAGAAGTTGAAATAGATGCCATCTGCGATGGCAGCGAGGTGTTTATCTGCGGCATCTTGGAAAACATCGATCCCGTGGGCATCCACTCCGGAGACTCGATTTGCAGCCTTTCGCCCATAAAGTTGGCCAGGTCTGTCCAAGATCAAATGAAGCACATCGCAAGGCAATTGGGCTTACATTTGCAGATACAAGGGCTGTATAATGTGCAGTTCGCCGTGCTTGGCACCGACATCTTTGTATTGGAAGTCAACCCCAGAGCTAGCCGCACAGTTCCTCTTCTTTCAAAAATTACAGGGCTGCCGCTCGTTCAACTGGCCACAAAGTGCATTCTCGGCCATCCACTGGATAAGCGCTACACCGGGGAGGCTATCCCCTTGCGCTTTGCAGTTAAAGTGCCCGTCTTTCCCTTTGACAAGCTGGCAGGGGCGAATCAACGACTTGGNNCCGCAAATGAAGTCAACTGGCGAAGCATTGGGCTTAGGCGAAACGTTTGAAGAGGCTTTTCATAAGGTTGGAACCCATTTGGCAAACTCTATCCAGCTTTCGCCTGCTGGCAAACAACTGCTGGAGCAAATTTCCCCTGCGCCCGCTTATTCTATCTTTCCACTTCAGATCGATTAAATTTCATATTAGCGGGCTTCTTAGTCCTTCCACAGCCATAGAAGAAGTACTTCCATCTCAAGACCGAATATAAAGGGAAGATCATTTGTAATTTTTTCTTGGCTTTCTCTTTGACACAATTGTGAATGTTGCACAATTTGGCCTTATTCACCTTTTCGCTGTACAGGTGAACATGGCNNTAAAAAATGTTAAGCCAAAATTTCAGCAGCCAAAGTTATGAAGGCTGGAGCACACGAAAATAATGCCACCTTCAGCTCAAAACCTTGAGAGGTAACCGCGTGGATATGCTTAGGAAGTAGTCTGGCAATCCCACTGAATGCTGTTTCC
>PLSG01000490.1 GCA_003164155.1 Parachlamydiaceae bacterium
GTTGTTTCTTTTCAATTCTGCCCCCAAAAACGCAGAAAATCGGGCAGATTTTCGGGTTTAATGAAATACTCTTGAAGCCATTGGGTATGTAAATTCGAGGGGCGGAACATATTGAAGGCTTTGATCGGGGGATGCAGGGCTTCGTTGCGTGTAAACTTGCTTTGGGTTTGCAGCCGCGCTCTTTCCGTTTTCCAAAAGTAGCTGAGGATTTTTTTCACCGAGAACGAAGAAAGATGTGCCACCAGCTGCAGTCCAATGCGCTCCATCCTTGTACCACGACTCGATTCAGCCATGAAATTTTTAGTGATTACCGGTTTTTTTTCAGCGGCATTGGCCTCGAGGTCTCTTTCATAGGTCACCATCTCCACACTTCTCAAGGGATTGCCTTCGAGGCAGTCCAAATTCAAGCGACCTCCGAAAAGGGGGATCCCCTGGCCTTTGATCATAGTTTGGTAATGTGTATGAAATTGATCTAATGAAACGGTTTTGGTTTTTTCCACGAGATGCTCATTGTCAGTAAGCTTGAGCTGCACGCTGACAATCACTCCAAAATATCCGAGCGTGCCAAAAAGGCATCCGAAAAGCTCGTCTTTAGGTGTGAGAGTTTTCAAATTGCCCTCAGCATCGATAATCTGAACGGATTCCACTGTGGAAGCTATAGCACCATATTCATGAGCCCACCCGTGGCAGTTAATCCCGATGGAACCACCGATAGAAAATACATCGGAGGCTTGCTTGACGATCACTGATTTGCCTTGCTGGTTAGCGGCAATTTGGACTTGCTCCCAGGTTGCTCCAGCACCTACTTTGGCAATGTTTCGGTTTTTCTGTATCTCTACCTTGTTGAGGTGTTTAGTGTGGATGACGACGTGGTTGCTGCTGGCTGGAACGGTTTGGGGGCCCTGGCTCATTCCTGCCCCGATCACGGAAACTTGTTTGTTTTCTTTTTTGGCTTTGCGGATGATGTTTTGCAGCTGCTTCACGCTTTTGGGATACTGCACTTTGTTGACGTTTTTGCCATATTGGAGTTCCACTCCAAACGGTCTAATCGTGCTATCGGAAGGAGGTGTTTTTAGAAAAAAGCTCGAAATTCCATCGGGGGATCTAATGCCCAAAGGGGAAAAGAATATTCCCAGGGCAAATTTTTTTATTTTATCAGTGCTCTTTTGAAATTGTGAGGGGGCATTATTTGGCTGCGGGATAGATGAAAAGCGAAGGGCGGCTAACGCTTTGGGGATTCGCTTAAGCACGAGTTCTAGTCCCAAAAAAACAGGAAACACGGTTACACTGATCAGCCTAGATAGAACGGCACAGGCAGCTTTTTCCAGCATACTCCCGCTGTTTTCGCCTTTGATGAGTATGTTTTCTATTCCCCTGGCCAAAGTTGCAGATGGGTTGGTAAGTGCAAAATAAGCCATAAACCTCTTTATTCTTAATAAGTTTTTTTATGATCTTATTATATGCAATTGAGGTAAAGGCTTTATAAAGATGCGCGAAGTCCTATGCATTTTGGCTGCATCCGGGCAGGCTTGGATGCAGCTGAAAAAATTTGCCTACCAGCTTACAGTTCTGCTGTTATCATTTGCTTTAGAGCTTTGGCATCTTTCACACCGACTACGCGCTTCACTTCTCTTCCATCTTTAAAGAGAATGATAGTGGGTATGGAGGTAACTCCAAAGTTGGTGGTAGTTTTCTGGGAAACATCGATGTCTAGTTTGCCAATGAGGAGGCTCTCTTTCATTTCCTTGGCCACATCTTCTAGGATGGGCGTCATCATACGGCAGGGACCACACCAATCCGCATAAAAGTCGACCAGAGTCAACCCTTTGGCTACGGTGGTGGTGAAGTTTTCATCATCTAGATGCTTAATTAATTCTGATGCCATTGTGTAGCTCCTATAGTTAAAGGGTCTTAACTCAACATTATACAAAGTCGAGCTTGATATCTGCATACCTTATTGAAATATCGCACATCCACAGGTTTTTTTCCAGAGCATTTTTAGCTCTTAATTTCCGATTTTTTGCCCTGGTCCGAATCTTTCGATGTAAAAGGTCAATGATCGTCTGGATAATACGGCTCGATATGCACCGTGACATCGCGCACTGCCGGCCAATCTTTTTGGATGCTGGCGCGCACTTGTTGTGCGATGGTGTGGGCGGCTTCCACGTCCATATGAGGATCAACTTCAACGTCAATAGCCACATGGGCATCGGGACCAAAATGTTGAATGCGGATTTTTTCCACATCCTGCACGCCTGGCACAGCTTTAGCTGACAGGCGTACAGACTGAAAATAATGCGGCTCGGGCACTTTGTCGGTCAGCTGATCAAAATTGGTTTTGGCGGCGAAAAATCCCAAGCCCAGCATGATCAAAGCTATGCAGGCCGCGCCGAGGTGATCTAAAAAGTGGCTGGCTGCGGGCAGTAAGTTGCCCAAAAGCAGGACCGCCGTGGCAACCAAGCTAGTGAGGGCATCGAGGCGGTAATGCAGTGCATCGGCCTGCAGGGCGGGACTATTGACTTTCTTAGCCGTATGGCGCAGCTTGTGGTAGCACATTTCCAGCAGGCAGACCGCGCCAAAGGCAATCCCGGCGGCGGCTAAATTGATCGGGTGGAGTGTGGAAGTTGGCCAAAATAATGCCTGAACTTGTTTTACAGCCAGTACCAAGCCAAATAACATGAGCAGTTGGGCCAGTTGAAGTCCTGCAATTGGTTCAAAGCGCCCATGTCCAAACGGATGGTTGCGGTCTGGCGGCCGCTCGGCGAGCTTGACGCAAGCGATTAGCACCCCGCTGAAAGCCACATCGAACAGGGTCGAGGCGGCGTCCATTAAAAGCGCCGAGCTATCAAAAAGAATGCCTCCCAGGAGTTCTCCTAGAATGATCAGTAGCCGCACACCTATTCCATAGACGCAGGCAAAGATCATGAGGCGCGTGCGTTCACGTCGCTTGGCCTCGATCTCCTTGGGGAGTTCAATAGGCGGAGGAAAATGTGGTGGCATCTGTGGCATAGCAGTCCGATTGCTTGAAAGTCTTGGATTTTAGAAAATAATGGTTGATATCGAAATTGTAAAACTTTATAATGAAGACATAAAGTAAGTTAGTTAAGTTATTCGCCTACCGATTGGGACACCTTAGACCAATTGCCAATCAAGAAAACTTTAATTAAGGGCCCCGACGCTGAGCGACAAGCTCGAGCTAAAAATGGCAGCTTATAGTTGCGGTTTATTAACTCATCGGCTTGAACCTCCGGAAGCGGCCCACAGTTGCTATTATATATTGATAGCGCATTATCTAAGACCCTTTTGGTAGGTTTTTTTTTGAATTAGCTCTCATTTGACCGGATCCTGCTTAGTACGCAGGCCAAACCTTCCAGGTGCCGTGGAGTAAATCCATGGATCATCATTTTCACGCATCAGCCGATCGCAACCCATAGGAAATCCCACCACAAATCCATATTGGCGTATGGCATCGAGTGCATACTGCGAACTATTGGGATTATAATGACTGCGCGGTCCGTCAGCTGGTGAAATCACGTTTTTATGAAAAAGAATCAGACATTCAGCGGTAGCTATCAGAGGACCGCTTTGCTTTTTTTTGAGGCGTTTAGAGCAGGGGCTTTCTCTGTGGCATAAATCCGCATCTTTTCCCCAGGGCTCTAATCGGCTCTGCGAGGTAAGCTGTGCAGGCAGGAGTAGGCAGGGCAAGGCTAGGCAACACAGCAGGAGATGTTTTTTAAGCATGTGGATCACTTGGAGATTTTAAAAAGCGGTTTCAAACATTAAAACGGGAAATAGGCGATTTTGGGCCATGAGGGCTTTGCCCGTGGCATTATACAGACTTTCATTGTATTCTTTAGCTGCCAAGCCCGCGCCGTTGATCCCCCCTACATACCATCCATATTCCAGGCTGGTGGCGACGATGCCAGCGGCTATGTAGCCGCGGTGATAAAACTGATAGGCTGCTAAGGTAAATACCGCATTGATTAGAAAAGAGGTCAAGGCGGTTTTTTTTTGCCCTACGTATAGGTAGCCAGCTCCCGGAAGGAGGCCGTTTAATACTTGGGCTCTTCTCACTGACTTTTTTTGTAGGCTGTATGTCGCAATAAATTCATCCAGACTTTCTTGGTCGCAGCGCAGGGGAATTTGGCCAGCCAGTGTGGCGAGATCGCCTTGTAAGATAGCATCGGAGATCTCTAGATTTTCAGCTGTTTCTGGCGAAAACTTCTCGATGATCAGAAAAACTGCTTGAGCTTTTTCTTCTAGATTCAGATTAGAATAGGCTTCATAGAGCATCAACAGCATATTCTTAAAGGCTGGGAAAGCTGGTGTAGCATCTGTTAGCGAACTCTCCTCGAAGCTTTCAATGACACCTCCATACTTTTTTCCCAGATAATACGACAAGATAATGCAGTATTCGATTTGTTGCCTGCGCAGTGAGTCGCTGCCATCGAATAAGATTAAGGAGCGCTTAAAAGCGGTGATTGCGCGATATAGATCGAGTTCGCGCGCAAATACAATCCCGATTTGGTATTCCTTGGCCCAGTCTTGTTGCCGCTCTTCTGTACTCAGACAAGTAAAAGCCGATGGCAAGCTTTCAATAAAGCGGAGAGGGGGAGTGTAGCTGATGTGTGGTTCGAGAAGGCAGGCTTGGGGCTGGCAGCTGGTGCTCAGAAGTGTTATGGGCAATAGACAAGCGATAAGCCATGAATGCAAATAGGCGTTAATCTTTTTCACAAAAATTCCCCAGTGGATGCTTTTCACCTTTAATCTAAGTATGGTCCAAGATCTGA
>PLSG01000522.1 GCA_003164155.1 Parachlamydiaceae bacterium
CTGTCCAATCTTTTGTCAATGAATTCAATTTCATAATTACTCCCTAGGATTGTTTTATTTAAAAAATTCTAATCTTTCCGTACACTTGCTATCATTGTACTGGAAGTTTGTTAAAGTTAAATTAAGATATCAACATTTTTATCATATCTGAGCATTCATTTTCAATCTCTCTACCTTTTGCGACCATTGATCATAGCGATCGTTTCGATTTCACTCTGCGCATTTGCTCCAGTCTGTCGTTCACCTTTTCGTTATGTCCATAATTATAGAACACCAACATTAAAATTATATTAAGACAGGAATATTTACATAAATCAACTTAAATGACATTAAATTTATAATTAAGACAACATACATTCTCCTTGAACTAAGTCATAGCAGACACAGCGGATGGAATGTTGCAGCTAACCAAAACTCTGACCGATGATCAAGGGGCGCATGCGAGCCTACCCTCATCAGGAAAACTTTTTTCCAATGAGGGGCCGCCTCTCCTATCCTTCCCATCTTTTTTCCCATCTTCCCCATCCTGTAAAATTTTCAGGAACCGAGAGCTCCAAGCTGAGGAAAATGTTTAATTTACTTCCTGCTATTGAGCATTTTAAGATTTAAGCTGCATCGTGGAAGATATTTATGAAAAATCCAACCGGATTTTGCGTTCATAGCGCGAAAGGTTTGCTTTTAATATTTTATAGATTAACGCGTGGCGAGTCAGTCGAAATTGCTCCATCGCGCCGAAATGTTAAAGGCAAAAAAAAGGGATCCAAATGGATCCCTTTCGGTTTTCAAAAGCAAAGTCTCAATGAACGAAAGCTCGGGCACATCTGCAGGCGTTGCTGAAATCTTAGACTTACCTAAAAATTTAGAACACCTGTATCAACATGCCACTTTTAAGGAAAAAGACGGCATGTGCGGATATTGTCTTGCTCTATCAGCATTAACTGTTACTGATACATTCATCTTTAGCTTGACGAATAGCTTTAAGCCGAGCCAACTCGCTATAAGCGCTTCTACCCACTTCAGCTCTGCGCGCACTCAAGCGCTGATTGATCGCTTCAGAGTGAGCTTTCGCTTGTGTTAACTAACGCTGAGAACCGGCCACCCAAAAATCATCGAGAACCAGCCATTTGGCGATTTCATCTTTTCAGCCAGCTCACAATCATCTAGAACCAGCCACCTAAAATCACCGAGAACCAGCCACTTGGCGTTTTCATTTAATTCACACGCATCGACAATCACCGAGAACCAGCCACATGGCGTTTTCAATTTTCCTCAACGCCTCCGATCATCAAGAATCAGCCACCGATCACATAGAATAAACAACTCGCTAAGTAGTTAAACTACAAACATCTGCTTTATTCAGCTGTTAATACCTCTTGCATCATGCCAGTTGTTTGTTTGCTTTTCTACTATTTTTCCTAAATTCTTCCAATCGAAAACTATTCCCCTCGACAATGATTTGGATTCCTCTGTGAACTAACCTATCTAAGGCTGCCGTGCCTATCAAGGGATTTGAAAAAATGGCTGGCCATTCGGTAAAATCCCTGTTGCTAGTGATTATGGTCGCATTTTTTTCGTACCTTTGGGCAATCACCTGATAGAGGTCTCCTTGTTGCATCTCATTTAGGTTTTGCAGGCCAAAATCATCTAAAATCAAAAGCGGGATTTTGGTTATTTGAGCCAGCCTTCTCTTATGTGTGCCATCGCCTCGTCCGCTATGCAGCCAATCAAACAGTTGATAGGTGCAATAAAAGAGAACATCAATCCCCCTCCGACATGCTTCATGCCCCAAAGCTTGAGCTAGGTGGCTTTTTCCACAACCGCTAGGGCCTAAAATAAAAATATTATTTTTCTTTCCTACAAATTCGCAGGTAGCAAGCTCTCTGATGACAGACACCTGGATTTTAGGATTAAATCCGAAATCAAAGACCTCCATTGTTTTACCTGCATCCAGTCGGCTCTTTGCAAGCCTTTGCAGCAACTGCTTATTCTCCCTCCTTTCAATCTCATCTGTGAGCAAAGTCTCTAAAAGCATGGAATACGACCACTTTTCTTCCATAGCTTTGCTTAGGCGATGCTCAAAGTTTTCTGCCATCGCTACCAGTTTTAGTCTAGTTAGTTTTTTTGAGACATGGATGTTGTCCATTTATATCTTTTCCTTTTTTTTATCGTTCAAGGCCTTAATAGATTCTTTGAACAATTTGGTTGTTATTGAAATTGGATCATTTTCTCCTTTTGATGTGTCGACATATGACTCTCAGTCCTGATTTTCTTTTCTTTTGGCCTCTCTTATATCTCAAGAGAGGCCTGAAAAAAGCTAAGGTAAAACAGCTATTTTATCCTAGACTTAGCAGAGAGTTCGTTCAGTGCCTCCACCGTGTTGCACTGCTTATACATTTCTGCAAGCACTTTTTTTGACTCTTCAGTAGCTAGCTTATCTTCTTCAGTAATATGGGATGTCATAACCTCTTTCCAATATGCTTTGGGATTTTCGTGTAAAAGTTCGTCGTCCCATATGTTATAAATCTTGGAATCCCTAGCAAAGCGAAAGTTTTTTTGAGGATTGGCTGAGCTTGGACTATCTTTTGGCTGTGTGTTTGGGCTGTCGAGACTCTGCTGCTGTTCTAAGCCGTTTTCTAGAATATTTTTTACGTTTGAATAAGAATGTAGCTTATACTCAAGAGCGCGTTGACAGGCTTTTTCAAGGCGTTGCGGCGAATGCTTCACTCCCAGGTGCAGAAGCCTGCGACCTGTTTTCAACTTGTCTATGCAGGGGTGATCCAGGATGGCTTCAACCAATCGCCTTGTAAAAGGCCCCACATTTTCCGCCATACTCAAAAGCCCCTCACGGTTGCATTGCAGAACAGCTTCTTGCAGTAGAGGCGCATGCTCAGGGTTTCTTTTGTATTCCCACTTGTTGATGGCCTTCTCATGTAAGGCAATTTCCCGATGTTCACAAAAAATCCGTACGAACTTACTTGTGGTGCATACTTGAACATCTTTACCAATGTATTGGTAGGGCACAGAATAGTAAGCGCATAAATGCATAATCCGCCATTCTTTCCTAACGCTATGCTGAGTCCATGCCCTCAGATCCCAGCGTTGTGGGGGCAGTGGGAGCAAGGCCTGTCTTTCTTCATTGTCGAAGATTTCCTTAGGGCAACTTCCTACTCCATGCACAATGTGGAGATTTGCAATCTCCTTATCCCATTTTGCTAAAGCTGTGATAAGATCGCACAGCTTTGGTGTAGCATTGTGCATAGACTTTTGACTTTCTAGAAAATAGGCCAGAAAATTCTTTTTGATGTATTTGATATCGCTTTCCACGCCACCTTTATGCTCTGGTGTTCTTGGTTGGCAAGGGGATATCAAAAAACTATAGTGCTCGGCTAATTCTTGATAAGATTTCCTTATCATATCATTGTCAATGGTAGATTGGATGATGGCTGCCTTTGTGTTATCTAAACACACATATTTAGTGCACCCTCCGAACCATTCAAAGGCGTGTACATGGCAAATCAAGAAGGTTGCGGCATCCTGATGCAAAACAACCTCTCGGTAGGCCTTCCTTGAGTAACGCAGGCGAAAGGAAAATACCCAAGCTTTTCTTGGACGACCGTCGCCATCTAGAAATATTCCCAGATATCCAAAATCGATATCCATGTATTTTCCCACCTCCGCTATCCGCACCATGACAGGCTCTATAGGGGTTGGAAAGTGTTTATTGATATAACGCCTGATTGTGGATAGGCTGCAGTCACTTTGACCTTTGAGCAATTGTTGCATTACTACTGCAGTGCGACCATTCTTTCGCCAATCCTTGAGCTGACCACAATGGGCATCAAGAGAATGCTCTGCGGTGCTATGTTTTTTCTTTGTGTATACCTTGGCAATTTCATCATCCGTCGGCATAGCGCGGAAAGTATCTAGCCAATGTTGTGAGCAGGCTAGCTTCCTGAGCTTGCCTACAATGGCACGATCTACTCCTGTTTCCCTTCCAATCAAGCGATCGGACTGATTATTCCTCAAGCGATAGATGACCTCTCTGATCTCAACCATATTTTTGCTTTTTCCCTTCATAAATCACCCTGTGTTTGATAAATCTGCAGATCTCGTGCTCTATTAATCCTAAAAGCACCGCGAAAGTGATATCAAACTTGGGTAAATGGTTCTAATTATTTCATACATACAGAGTGGCTGATTCTGAATGAACGCACTCCATCCCAAAAATGAGCATTCGCCCAAGTGGCTGGTTCTCGGTGATTTTAGGTGGCTGGTTCTAGATGATTGTGAGCTGGCTGAAAAGATGAAATCGCCAAATGGCTGGTTCTCGATGATTGTAAAGCCTGTGAATTAAATGAAATCGTCAAGTGGCTGGTTCTTGCTGATTGCAAGGGGTGGCTGGTTCTCTGTGATCGTCAACTGGCCGGTTCTCAGCGTTAGTTAACATCAATAAAGAGGGGTATTTTAAAA
>PLSG01000174.1 GCA_003164155.1 Parachlamydiaceae bacterium
AGGCCAAACCTTAAAATGGAACGATTTGCAATCTCTCTGTCCCTTGGAAGTTTCGGTTTCGAATTTCTATGAAAAGCTAGACAAGCAAGGGCTGCACTATGGAAAGCATTTCCAAACTATTCAAAAGCTATGGGTAGGTGAAAATGAAGTGCTAGCTGAATTGCATAGCGATATGGAAGAAGAGTTTTTATGCAATCCTCTTTTATTAGATGGGTGCTTTCAAGCTTTAGCTGGGCATAAAANNTGCGGCAATTACCCTGTTTTCTCCTTTAGAACGCGTTGTGCGTTTGCATGGAAAAATCACAGCTTGGACGGAACAGAACATCAGTGCAGATCTTACAATATTTTCTATCTCAGGACTAGTTTTAGCCACGCTCCAAGGATTTCGCGCAAGAAGAACCTCCCGATCAAATTTATTGCAGATGTTGCAGGTTGAAGATCCTGTGAATGCATGGAGTTATCAAGTCGATTGGCAAGCAACGCCTCTAGAGGCATTTCAAAACCCAGCTGAACATCTAATAGGCACGTGGATCGTCTTTTCAGACACAAGTAAACTAAGTAGCTTGACCATCAAGCGATTTGAAGAACTAGGAGTTCACTGTATAGTAATTAACGCTGATAAAGCCAGCTCTTTACACAAAGCAGACATTTTGAAATTGCTTCAAGAAACATCTCAAAGCAATCATTTAGCAAATCCCTTATCGGGCATTCTCCTGCTTGAAAGAGCTTCATCAGATATTTCAGCCATTAACTTGGACGCCATTTTAAAAGAACAGCAGACGCATCTGAAAATTGCCCTTTATTTGATACAATCATTAATTGTCCTAAATCACAAGCAGGTACCTTTGGTGTGCTTTGCCACCACAGGTGTACAACCCATCGCGAGATTTCCCACCACCCTAACTCTATCCCCGCTCATCGGTTTTTATAGATCTCTTCGATTAGAGCATTCCGAATTATTATACCGTCATATTGATCTAGATCCTTCCTCGGATGATTTAGAAAATAGCAAACACCTCCTAGCTGAACTGAAAGCCGCAGATAAAGAAGATCAAACCGCCTATCGCCAAGGACTGCGCTATGCTCCGAGGTTATTGCGCACACGCGATTTGAGGCGCAAAGAAAAAGTCTTAACGATTCCCTCCGAAAAAGCTTATCAACTCAACACACATGCCAAAGGCCCTCTAGAAAATCTATTTTTACAGCCTATAGACTGGCCAAGAGCTCTAAAGCCACAAGAAATTGCCATTGAAGTCAAAGCTTCAGGCTTAAACTTCCGCGATGTCCTCAACGCCTTGGGACTATATCCTGGCGAGGCAGGAGCTTTGGGAGGAGAGTTAGCCGGAACAATTGTTTCCAAAGGAGCGGAAGTCGAAGCATTTCAGTTAGGCGACGCCGTGTTTGGATTTATGGCAGGTGGAATGGCTAGCTATGCGATTGGCGATGCGCGCTGTATGGTGAGTAAACCACCCCAGTTGAGCTTTGAAGATGCAGCGGCCATCCCCATCGTATTTTCGACCGCTTGGCACGCTCTAGAAGAATTAGCAAAGCTTAAATCCGGAGAAAAAGTACTCATTCACGCCGGTGCCGGAGGGGTGGGGTTAGCAGCTATTCAGATTGCGCAACATATAGGCGCTGAAATCTATACCACAGCTGGCAGCCCAGAAAAGCAGGCTTATCTGAAAAGCCTAGGTGTTTCGCACGTTTATCATTCTAGAAATTTAGAATACGCAGACCAAATTTTGCAAGATACTAATGGAAAAGGGGTAGACGTGGTTTTGAATTCCATTACTGGCGAGGGCTTTATTGCCAACACTTTAAGGGCTTGCCAACCTAAGTCGCGCTTTGTGGAGATTGGCAAACGCGATATCTGGACGGCCGAACAGATGAAAAAAGCCAAGCCTGACTTAGCGTATTTCATTCTGGCTTTGGACCAAATGCTTGTAGATCATCCAGAACAAGCGCACGCTCTGCTTGAAAATGTGGTCGCGCAATTTGCTGAAGAAAAACTTAAGCCTTTGCCCTATACCGCCTTTGCCCTAACCGAAGCCATCCAGGCTTTTGAGTATTTGAAAAGGGCTAAAAATATAGGCAAAGTTGTCTTGAACGCTCCTAAACAATTGAGCATCGATCCTCACAGCGCTTATCTCATTACGGGGGGGCTCGGAGGGCTTGGCATAAAATGTGCGGAATGGCTCGTATTGCAAGGCGCCAAGTTTGTGGTTTTAGCCAGCCGAAATGCTCCTACCGATAGAGCGCTAGATGTTGTGAAACAGCTGAAAAAACGCGAGGCAGCCGTGGAAATTATTTCGATGGATATCGCCGATCCATCTGCTGTCACGGCATTGATGCAAAAATTTGGGCAAGCCTGGCCGCAACTCAAAGGGATTATTCACGCCGCTGGCGTGCTCGATGATGGGACCTTGTTAGATCAAGCGTGGCCGCGCTTTGAGAAAGTATTTGCGCCTAAGATTGCCGGCAGCTGGAATCTTCACCACACATCCTTGAATAAGCCCTTGGACTTTTTTATACTTTTCTCCTCCGTCGCTTCAGTTTTAGGGTCGCCTGGTCAGAGTAACTATGCGGCTGCAAATGCATTTTTGGATGGATTGGCCAATTACCGCCATCAGCAGGGTTTGCCGGCCTTAAGCATAAGCTGGGGTCCTTGGGCAGAAGTCGGTATGGCGGCGCAGCTAACTCAACGGCATAAGGCCAGTGGATTTATCTCTTTTACTCCCGAAGAGGGCTGGAAAGCTTTAGAGTTTGCGCTTAAACAACATACAGAACACTTGCTGCTGGTCAAAATAGATTGGAGAACATGGTTTCAAAAACAGCAAAGAAAATTCAATTGGCTTAGTGTACTCAATCCACTCTTACATAAGCATGTGCAAGATTCGACTTTACAGCACAAGCTTCAAAGCGCGGCCTTATCTGAAAAAGAAATCGTCTTACGTCAACATCTAGAGTCTTTAACGCGTAAAATTTTAGGGTTTTCCTCTAATCAAGAACTGAGTGCCACTCAAGGTTTTTTTGATAGCGGTATGGATTCCTTGATGTCTGTAGAATTTAAAAATCAATTACAATTAGATATTGGAGGAGCTTATGCTTTACCTCCTACTTTGATTTTCGACTATCCTACGCTTAATGATTTAACACGCTATCTCAATACATTATTATCGACCCTAGATAGTGACGTAAAAGATTCCAATGATAAAAAATTCGCAGAAAAGCGACTAGCTTTGCAAACGGCTAATTCACAGCTTAAACTATCTCATCAACCACAAAATGAAGCGATCGCCATTATTGGCATGGGATGCCGTTTTCCAGGCGGCGCCAATGATCCCGAAACTTTCTGGGATTTATTAGCAAAAGGATTTGATGCCATCCGTGAAGTTCCTAAAGAGCGTTGGGATATAGATGCATACTACGACCCCAATCCTGAAGCCTCAGGCAAAATGTACACCCGCGTAGGTGGTTTTTTAAATGTGCCGGTCGACCAATTTGATGCTCAATTTTTTGGAATTAGTCCACGTGAAGCAGAGTTCATGGATCCGCAACAAAGGCTTATTTTAGAGGTGACATGGGAAGCTTTAGAGCATGCAGGCATAAATCCTCGTAAACTGGAAAAATCGGCCACAGGCGTTTTCGTAGGTGTCTGCTCACATGACTACAATGATATGTTGGAAAAAAACTCTACTTCTAATGCCTATGTGGGGACGGGCAATGCCAATAGCGTCTTAGCAGGGAGGTTATCTTTCTTACTAGGACTACAAGGTCCTAGCTTTGCCCTAGATACTGCCTGCTCGTCTTCTTTAGTAGCTATCAGTCAAGCCTGTTTAAGCTTGCATGCAGGGGAGTGCAGTTTAGCGCTTGTGGGAGGGGTAAATCTCATTCTAGCCCCCGCCATTACGGTTAATTTTTGCAAAGCAGGTATGTTATCTGTCGATGGGCATTGTAAAACCTTTGATGAGCACGCCAATGGCTATGTGCGAGGGGAAGGATGTGGGGTTATTGTTTTAAAGCGCCTTGGCGATGCACAGCGCGATGGAGATCGCATTCTCGCCACAATTAAAGGGGCTGCAGTTAATCAAGATGGGGCAAGTGCCGGTCTGACAGTTCCTAACGGCATCGCACAGGAAGCTCTTTTGCGCATGGCTTTGATTAAAGCAAATCTTGAAGCTAAAGATATCAGCTATGTAGAAGTGCATGGCACAGGGACTCCTTTGGGAGATCCCATCGAAGCATATGCCCTCGGTGAAGTAATGAAAGTATCGCGTAAAAAGGATCAACCTTTGTGGCTCGGTTCTGTTAAAACCAATATCGGCCATTTGGAGGGAGCTGCCGGGATTGCCGGGGTGATAAAAGTGGTGCTGGCCCTTCAGCATAATGCCATTCCTCTTCACAGGCATTTCCATAAATTAAATCCAATGATTCAATTGGACTCAATTCCCGCCAAGATACCCCTAGAATTAACCCCTTGGGTGCATCAAGACAAGCCAAGAAGGGCAGGCGTGAGTTCTTTTGGATTTAGTGGAACTAACGCCCATGTTATCTTGGAAGAAGCCCCTCTCCCAGCAAAACCATCGCCCAATCAAGAGTCCATTTCGCTTATCACCCTGTCTGCCAAAAATGATGAGCGTTTGCTCGAATATGCTAAAAAACTCTTGGAATTTATAAAAAAGCACCCAGATTTAAATTTAACCGAAATGGCCTATACTCTGCAGGTGGGCCGGGCTCCAATGAGCGACCGCCTAGGATTGGTAGTAAGCTCGATGGAAGATTTGAGGGATAAACTACAAAAATTTATAGCTGGTGAAGAGGCTATTGAGGGTGTATACCGTGGACAACTGAAAAAAAATAAGGAACTGGTATTGAGATTTGAGACGAATGTAGAATTACACGAAGTCATTGATAAGTGGATGGAGCATAGAAAATTTGCGGATCTGATTGAAATATGGGTTAAAGGCTTAGATATCAACTGGAGCAAGCTTTATGGAGAGCATAAACCTCAGCGCATCGATCTGCCTACCTATCCTTTTGCACGCAAAAGGCATTGGTTTGAGGAAACAGAAACCCCTCGCATAAACTTGGCCACTACCTCTTTAAGCCGGCTCCATCCTTTGCTGCATGAAAACTGTTCGACACTATCACAAGAGAAGTTTAGGTCTGCCTTTACGGGAGAAGAGTTCTTTTTAAAAGACCACGTAGTGCATGGTCAAAAAGTGCTGCCTGCCGTGGCATATTTAGAGATGGTGTATGCGGCTTTAAGGATTGCCTTGGATGATTCCGAATACACCATTGAATTGAAAAACGTGGTATGGGTAAGGCCCCTCATTGTCAAAGATAGCGTGCAAACGGTAAATGTTGCTCTTTTCACTGAAGAGGACGATTCTTTAGCTTATGAGGTATACAAAGGATTGGGACAAGAAGCAGAAGTGTATTGCCAAGGTAAAGCTGTAATTTCCCGTATGAGTGAGATAAATACCCTAGATCTCACAGAACTTCAAGAGATGGCTTTTGTGCGCAAAATCTCTGCCAAAGAGTGTTATGCGGCTTTCGAAAAAATAGGACTGCATTATGGTGCGGGCCATCAATCCATTGAGTCGCTGCGCGTCACTGAAAACGGCGTATTGGCCAAACTGAAACTTCCCACTTACCTAGAGGAAACACTAAATACATTTACTTTGCAGCCTTCCTTAGTGGATGGCGCTTGGCAAGCTGCCATTGGATTCTTATTAACAGCCACCACATCCCCTTTAAAACCCTTGCTGCCCTTTGCTTTAGATTCCATAAAAATTTTCAACAAATGCACCAGCTCTATGTGGGCATGGCTGCGCCAGGTGGAAGGAAAAAAACTCGATATCGACTTATGCGATGAGGCGGGAAACATCTCGGCAAAGATCGCCGGGCTATCTTTACATGCTTTAGAAGATCAGCCAGAAGCCACGGGAATGCTGATGCTTCACCCTGTATGGAAAGAAAGAGCTATTGGGCAAGCTTCAGTATCGAAACGCACGGAAGTCAAAGTTTTTGAATTTCCACTTGGATCATCATTTAACGAGCAAGCGCTGCAATTATTCATGGAAATGCGCCCTACTATACAAAAACAGCCTGCGGAAGATTGCTTGATTCAGGTCGTTATCCGCGATCCCATTCAATTTGGTTTGGCGGGATTATTGAAAACTGCCCATCTTGAAAATCCCAAAATCCACGGCCAAGTGATCCTGGTGAGTGATCAAGACGGTCCTTTGGCTGAAATTTTAGAAAAAGGAGAAAGCATTCCCAATGCGGAACTCAAATATGAGCTTGGAAAATGGTATGCCAAGGAATGGGAAGAAATTATCCAAGAGCCGCTTGCATCGACTCTTCCTTGGAAGGACCTTGGCATCTATCTCATCACCAGTGGGGCCGGGAGCTTAGGGCTGATCTTTGCCAAAGAAATCGCTTTAAAGACCAAGCGTGCAACGATCATCTTGACAGGCAGATCGCTACCGAGCGCTGAAACTCAGAGGACAATAGATCTTCTGCGCAAAGAGGGCTGCACAATAGACTATATGCAGACTGATATAGGCAATCGATCTTCTGTCAGAGAGCTTATCCATGGCATCCAACAGCGCTATGGAACCATCAACGGCATTTTGCATAGCGCAGGCGTTGTTCACGATAGTTTTCTTATGAAAAAAACATCTGATGAGTTTAAAGAAGTGCTTCTTCCTAAAGTTTTAGGAACGGTAAATCTCGATGAAGAGACCAAGGAAATTCCCCTCGATTTCTTTGTGATGTTCTCCTCTGTGGCCGCCGTCTTGGGAAATGTCGGCCAGGCAGATTATGCTACTGCCAACGCCTTCATGGATGCTTATGCCCTTGCTCGCCAAAAACTAGTTGTCTTAAAGAAACGGCAGGGTCGCACGCTTGCCCTAAATTGGCCGCTCTGGAAAGAGGGGGGCATGCAGGTCGATGCTGCCACGGAAACACTTTTAAAACGCACCCTGAACATGATGCCATTGGAAACCCAAAAGGGGATTGAGGCCTTCTATCAAGCCTTAGGCTCTGAGTATGCCGAGGTGCTAGTCGCGCAAGGAATTGTTAAAGAGATGAAGCAAAAGCTAATTAAAAAACCCCCTGCGATTTTAAAAGCAAACGGCCCTCAAAAAGAAGGCGAGGAAATTCAGCGAGAAGTTGAACGCATGTTGCAAGAGGTAGCTTCAAAAATTTTAAAACTGCGCATCGAAGATCTGGATGTCGATTCCTCCTTAAGCGATTTTGGTTTCGATTCTATCTTGCTTACCGAATTTGCCAACCAGATAAATAGCAAATTTGATCTCGAACTCGCCCCTACGGTTTTCTTTGAATACCCCACAATTGAAAGAATGGCGAAGTTTTTAGTTGATCAGCACACCAGCAAATTCACTGGGCGCTTCTCTGTACAGGAAGAGGTTCCTATTGAAGACAGTAAAAAATTGGAGAATGTAACGGACACTCTACCGCTACCAAAAATAGCAGAAATTCCCTCCCACTCTTTCCGTCGCATGCCCTCAAAAGAACCGCAGGATTCTAGATCAATCGAGGCCGCACTGCCCAAATTCACAGCTCGAGAACCCATTGCTATTGTAGGCATGAGCGGTGTATTTCCAATGTCCCATAACATAGGCGAATTTTGGCAAAATCTTGTGGCTGGAAAAGACTGCATTTCTGAAGTGCCGCTAGATCGCTGGGATTGGAGGGCTTTATGGGGAGACCCGACTACAGAACCGAATAAGACAAATGTCAAATGGGGGGGATTTTTAGACAATATCGCAGGATTTGACCCCTTATTCTTTGGCATCTCACCTAAAGAAGCCCTATTTATGGATCCTCAACAAAGGCTTTTGATGCAGCATGTGTGGATGGCCATCGAAGACGCCGGCTATTCAGCCGAAAGTCTGGCTGGAAAAAACATTGGCATGTTTATTGGCACAGGTAGCAGCGGATACGATTCTCTACTGGAAAAAGCCCATCAGCCCATTGAAGGATATTCTTCTACAGGCACTGTTCCCTCGGTGGGACCTAACCGCATGAGCTATTTCCTAGATATCCATGGGCCCAGCGAACCAATCGAGACAGCTTGTTCTTCCTCGCTTGTGGCCATCCATCGTGCTGTTACGGCCATGCAAGTAGGCGATTGCGAAGAGGCCCTGGTCGGAGGAGTAAACACCATCGTCTCACCTGAAATGCACATTAGTTTCAACAAAGCCGGCATGCTAGCTGAAGACGGGCGCTGCAAAACGTTTTCAAAATATGCCAATGGATATGTGCGTGGAGAAGGTGTCGGCATACTTTTTCTTAAAAAGCTCAAAGCGGCTGAATCCGCTGGAGACCACATTTATGGGATAATCCGCGGCAGCGCGGAAAACCATGGCGGACGAGCGACTTCGTTGACGGCGCCAAATCCCAAAGCGCAGGCGGATCTACTTATTGCCGCTTATAAGCAAGCCGGAGTTGACCCAAGAGCTGTCAGTTACATCGAGGCGCATGGTACAGGCACGGAACTTGGCGATCCAGTGGAAGTAAATGGCTTAAAGGCCGCTTTTGCTGAACTCTATCGATTGACAGGTGATTCACTGGTGAAGAGCGCGCATTGTGGCTTGGGATCTGTCAAGTCAAACATTGGACACTTAGAGCTGGCGTCTGGGGTGGCCGGTGTGATCAAAGTGCTTTTGCAGATGAAGCATAAAACACTAGTTAAGAGTCTACATGCCGAAGAACAAAATCCTTATATCGATTTGAATGGCACTCCATTTTATATTGTGAGAGAAAACAAGGCATGGTATCCCTTAAAAGATATTCAAGGGAAATTGCTGCCCCGCATGGCTGGTGTAAGTAGTTTTGGATTTGGGGGAGTCAATTCACATGTCGTCATTGAAGAGTATATTTCTAAAGAGGATAAAACTTTATGAATCCGACTAATGATACCCCACGTGCAATCCTTATACCACTTTCTGCTAAGAACAAAGAGCGCTTGATGGCTTATGTTAAAAAGATGGTGGATTTTGTCGAAGCAAATCCTGAAGTAAATTTAATAAATCTTGCCTATACCTTACAGGTGGGTAGGGTGGCCATGGAAGAGCGGCTTGGTCTGATTGTAACCTCAGTCGCAGAATTAAAAGACAAACTTCACAGATTTCTTAAAGGTGAAGAAGGTTTAGGCAACTTGTATCTAGGCCAAGTCAAGCGAAACAAAGAAATGATTTCATCGTTCGAGGCAGATGAAGATTTCCATATCATGACTGCTCAATGGATAGAAAAGAGGAAGTATTCTAAAATTTTGGATTTTTGGGTCAAAGGGCTGCATGTAGACTGGAATAAACTCTACATGCATAAGAAACCGCAGCGCATCAGTTTACCAACCTATCCCTTTGCCGATGAGAAATATTGGATTGGAGGATTAGACCCTAACTTCTTCTCTTCCTCAATTTCAAGATCAGCTCAGCTGCATCCTTTATTGCATGAAAACCAGTCAACCATATTTAAAGAGGTCTTTAGTTCAACCTTTACGGGAAACGAATTTTTCTTAAAAGATCACGTTATTAGGGGGCAGAAAGTACTTCCCGGAGCAGCTCAAATCGAAATGGCTTATGTCGCTATGCGCCAGGCCAGTGGAGATTTTCAAACGCCGCTTCAACTGAAGCATATCAGTTGGAAACGACCATTTTGCATGGATGATGTCCCTCAAACAGTACATATCGCCGTTTCACCTGAAGAGAACAATGCGATGGCCTATGAAGTTTATAGTGGATCAGAACAAGATGCCATCATACATAGTCAAGGGACTGCTCTATTTACCACAGTTAAAGAGTTAAAGTCTGTAGACATGGCGGCGCTACAAGCCCAGCCCTTTATCAGCGAGCATACCTCAAAAGAAATATATGAAATCTTTAACGATTTGGGCTTGTGTTACGGTCCAGGTCAACAATCTATTCACTTTTTGCGCGTTTTGGAAAATGCCGTGCTGGCGAAATTGCATTTGCCCGAATCCGTAGTCGATACCCTCAACGCCTACACATTGCATCCGTCTCTTCTAGACGGTGCTCTGCAAGCTTCCATTGGCTTTAAGCTCAAGGGTAGTGCGATAAAATTGATGCTACCATTTAGCCTCGACTCGCTTGAGGTTTTTGGCAAATCTTCTGCTAGCATGTGGGCTTTGGTTCGTCCCTATGAAGGACATACTTCAGAAAAATTCCAAAAATTGGATATCGATTTATGCGATGAGGCGGGAAATATCGTTGTCCAAATGAGGGGTTTTTCCTCACTGGCTGTGGAAGAGGAAAACGTGGGCCGGGGTATGCTTTTGTTTCAACCTGTAGCGAAAGAAAAGACGGCCGATAAAAGCATGGCCAAAGAAAAAGATGTTCAAGAAATCAAATCTCCCGAGATCGATACCCAGCAGCTTTCGCTAAAAATCCAGAGAATGCTGCAAGAAATTGCCTCGAAGATATTAAATTTACCTATTGAAAAGCTCGATGTCGATTCCGAGCTCAGCGAATACGGCTTTGATTCGATTACATTGACCGATTTTGCTAACCAAGTGGCGAACAAGTATCACGTAGAGCTCACCCCTACAATTTTCTTTGAATATCCGACCATTGAAAGTTGTGCAAAATACTTAAGCGTGCAATATGGCGCTAAATTAGCCTCCCATTTTGCTGTGCGCACACTTGCCACTGCAGAGAGTGCAAAGGAGCTGCCTGAAACTTCCTCGCTCTTGGATCATCGCCTCCGCTTTAAATCCTCAGCTAAAGACAATTCTACACTAGGGGCAAAGTCTCAGGATCTGCACGCACCCATCGCTATTGTGGGCATGAGTGGAGCCTTCCCCAAGGCTCATGACCTAGAAGAGTTTTGGGGAAATCTGCTCACAGGGAAAGATTGCATTTCAGAAATCCCTGAAGATCGTTGGGATTGGCGCGCCATTTGGGGCGATCCCACCCAAGAAGATAACAAAACAAATGTCAAGTGGGGGGGATTCTTAGACAATATATCAGAATTTGATCCCTTGTTTTTTGGCATTTCGCCAAGAGAAGCCCTTCTGATGGATCCTCAGCAAAGGCTTTTGATGGAATATGTGTGGCTGGCGATAGAAAATGCCGGCTATGCCGCAAAAAGCCTTTCAGGAACAAACACTGGTATGTTTATAGGGACAGCAAGCTCGGGATATGAAGCGCGCATTGAAAAAGCGCATGTGCCGATCGAAGGCTATACTGCCACAGGTATGGTACCCTCGGTAGGACCCAATCGCATGAGCTTTTTCTTGAATTTCCACGGCCCCAGCGAACCGATAGAAACAGCCTGTTCTTCTTCTCTCGTGGCTATTCACCACGCGATTATGGCTATTCACACTGGTGACTGTGATCAGGCAATTGCCGGAGGTATCAATGCCATTGTAAGTCCTGAGGTGCAGATAAGTTTTAATAAAGCTGGGATGCTCTCTCCAGATGGACGTTGTAAAACCATTTCCAAAAATGCCAATGGATATGGTCGAGGTGAAGGCGTTGGAATGCTGTTCCTCAAAAAGCTCTCCGATGCTGAAGCTTCGGGAGATAGGATATATGCCGTGATCCGCAGTAGCGCCGTAAATCATGGAGGCCGGGCAAACTCCTTAACAGCCCCAAATTCCAAAGCTCAGGCCGACTTACTCATTACGGCTTACAACAAAGCTGGTATCGATCCTCGTACTGTCAGCTACATCGAAGCGCATGGCACAGGTACTTCGCTTGGCGATCCAGTGGAAGTAAATGGCTTAAAAGCTGCCTTTAAGGAGCTCTACCAGTCAAATGGCGATCTGCATGTTGAGCGTGCCCATTGCGGTCTAGGCACTGTTAAGTCAAATATCGGCCATCTGGAGCTTGCCGCGGGTGTGGCAGGTATAATCAAGGTAGTCTTGCAAATGCAGCATAAAACGCTTGTGAAGACCTTGCATGCAGAAGAGCAAAACCCCTATATAGATTTAAAGGGCAGCCCCTTTTATATTGTAAAGGATAACCAGGATTGGAAAGCGGTAGAAGATGCAAACGGAAGCCCACTTCCTCGGATCGCTGGGGTAAGCAGCTTTGGATTTGGGGGGACTAATGCCCATATCGTCATTCAAGAATATATTCCTAAACAAGCAGAAGGGGCAGCTGCAACCATGGTTTCCCTTTATGTAATTATCCCCATTTCAGCCAAGAACAAAGAGCGTTTAAAGGTCTATGTGAAAAAGATTTTGGCTTTTATTGAGAAAAATGCAGACCTCAATCTAGCAGATGTTTCTTATACGCTGCAGATGGGAAGAGAAGCCATGGAAGAACGCCTGGGATTAATTGTGGACTCAATGGAAGAGCTGAAAGTCAAATTGCGCAAGTATCTCAACGAGGATGAAAGCATTGATAACTTGCATGCTGGTCAAGTTAAGCAAAATAAAGAAATAGCCGCCATTTTTGAAGCTCACGTGGAACTTAACGAAGCTATAGATAAATTGATCGAGCACGGCAAGTTTTCAGAATTGCTAAATTTTTGGGTAAAAGGCGTGCATATCGATTGGAAAAAGCTCTATACCTCGCATCCGCCTAGAAAAATCAGCCTTCCCACCTATCCTTTTGCCAAAGATGTATTTTGGATTGATGGCCTAGACACGGTGCCTAAGGCCCTAAAATCTCAACAAGCCGCCCCTCGGCAACCTTTAATGCTTGAAAGCCCGCCAACTACAGATGGGAGTCAGTGGAAGATAACACTTTCGGGCGATGAGTTCTATTTGAAAGACCACCTGGTAATGGGTCAAAAAGTACTGCCGGGGGTGGCATATCTTGAAATGGCCCAGTCAAGAATAAGGCAAA
>PLSG01000425.1 GCA_003164155.1 Parachlamydiaceae bacterium
CCTGCCAGATTGCCACCCTTTGGCTATAGCAAAAAATTTATTAGAAGGATGGGAAACAGGCGCAGGTAAAAAGTGTTTTGACAGTTTTGGGAGCTTTGTAAATGCTTTGGGACTTAGCGATATCGACATTGAGAAGCAAAACAAACCGCACATGGTCAGCTTATGTTTCCACGCCTTTAGAGCATGCGAAAATCTTTTCCCGCACAGCTACCGAAAAGATTTCTATAGCTATTTAGGAATCCAAAAAAGCTCTCTTGAAGATATGCGTCTAATCAAGTTCAAGCTCAACTTGGCACTATTTGAACCCCAGCTTTCAAAGAGAGATATCCAAGCCTTACAGAACTTCGCCCTATTAACCTATGCCGAGACAACCGAGCTAAATCTGCATAAAGCCTACGATTACCTAGATATTTTTCTAACTACGCCGTTTGTCCAGCCTTTGCTAGAGGAGCGCTTCATTCAACCCCTGTTTCTTTTTCTTTTGCAATCTACTGCGCTTAAAATGATTCCCTCCTTAGATACAAGGGCTATAGAAGGCATGCTTATTTGCCAAAAAAGCTATCCTGAGCTTTTTGAAGCCATCTGGAAAAAGTCCCCTGAGCTTGCCGGCATAGCCAACTTGCTGCATCGCACAATCGCAAATCATCAACTTGACTCCCGGCAAGCCTGTCTCAGCTTGAGGATGTTGGCCGAAAGATTTTCCTTTCCAGAAGTGTGCGATCTTTTATCTTTGCGTCCGCTTATCGCCTCTTTAGTCAGCGCTCAAGCCGAGCAAAACTACACAGAAAGCTTCTTTCACACCGCCGTAGTCTTATATTTTCTCTTCACCTCGGGATACAAACCAGAACTTGTGGAGCTCCCCAACCTCATCGCGATGTGCACTAAGCTGATCGCCTTAAGTGATGTAAGCTTTAAAGCCTTGCCCAATGTATCCCTCGATACACTTTCGCATGCCCTAGCCGATTCATCCACTCTCAAACCTGCCACGCATTATGCCGCAACGGCTGGCGAATTCAGCGCTTGGGGTTTGATTTTGCTTTACAATTTGCCAACGCTTGTCCCTAAGCAGACCATGCCCACCCTGAAGATAATTACCTGCCATCTCCTAACAGAGATTGTCCGCTTGACAACTTCTGAGCGCACATCCCTAAAACAGCGCCAAATCCAAGCCCTGCTTTACGCCGCAGCAACTGTCAGAGACTCTCGCTTTGGAGATGCCAAAATGCATCTAGAGAGGGAGCAAATCAAGGCTTTGGCTGATCAACTAAATGAAATGACACAAAGCGAAACCATTTTCAGCACCTTTCAATTGATCAAAGAAATCGATCACCCACTTTCTGAAAGGCTCTTTTTTAACTATGTCAAAACCTCTTGCCAGGGCTTGACGGAAGGACTGCCACCCAAAGCTGAATGGGCGATGAAATTGCGCATAATTCAATTCCGCATGCGCCAGCTGCTAAATCCTGCCAAAGAATATCCTGGCGAGATCTATGTGCGTCAGATCCACGCTAACTTAAAAAAAGCTATCCAGCTAGCTACTACAGCCAGCCCCTTTAACTATAAAGAAAAACTTTTTCGGACGCTTCTCTATATGCTGCCCCGCGTGCTCATAGGTTGCACTTCGGAAGCCTTTTTTGAACTTTTTCAACTCTTTCAAACTATTCACGAACATGATACCACCTCTCTTCAGCATAAAAAGTTGGTGGCGCACAGCTTCTTAGAGGCATACGAAAAGATAGAATCAACTTTCAGCTTGACCCAGTTGTCTCTTCTATACAAAGGATGGCAGCGCATAGACAAAAATCTCAGCTTAGACAAAAAAACGCTCTTTGCTTGCCAAGAGGCTCTCTTGCGACGCGTTTTAGGGTTAGTGTGCCTGAAAAGTGCCGGCATACAGAATCATCAAGAGGCCCAGCTTTACTTCAATTATGTCGAGTCGGCGATCCACACGCCGCATTTTCCCCTGATCAAAAACGAGGTAGTAGCCGCATTCAGCAAATTAGTGGAAAACCAAGCGCTGGAAAGCCTAATAGAGCAGTCGTCTCAAAAAACTCTGGAAGCTATCGGAAAAGTTGCCATTTTACTCTTTCCAGAAAAAGTTCCCATATCCCTAAGTCCATCTCTGCAACGCCTGGCCGAATTTTGCATGCGGCCAGCTAAAGCCCCTTTAAATTTATTTTTAAGCTGCGCTATAGCCCTGAGGCTTGACCAGAGTACCCCAAATCACAATAGTTTCATAATTCGCTGCCTAGCCCATACTCTATCTGGCCCAAACTGGACAAACTTAAGGCCTTTGATAATAAAGTTCTCGTCTATCGAAAGTGAAAAAAAATATGCCCCGGAGGCCATTCTAAAGCTTAACCGCGTATTGAATCAAGATTCATCGCAACGCTCCCTGTGTGCATGGCATTTTATGCAATTTTTATTGCCTTACTCACCAGAACAGGCTGAAGAGGCATTTGATCTGCTCCAAGGGACTTTGGAAGAGGGTCACCTGGACATGTGCCAGCAAGCTCTAATCTGCCAACAGATCCAAACGCAAATTCCGTCTAAGATTGAAGAAGCTTACCAAGTGTGGAAGAAATGGAAGTCCTCAAAGGACAATCTAGGGTATCTGATCAGCGGAAACGCTCTTTTGTCTTGCTTTTTGACAACATCAGACGCTCACGCCAAAGTTAGCCACGTGGTAGCTGGGCTTTCGCAAATGCTTGAAGCGCAATCTAAATCCATAGCCAGTTGGCCGCTAATGCGCAAAAGGCATGTTTTTGAAAAGCTCACCCGCGGCCTAGCCTACCTATTGGAAACACCTCATCATCCCTTAGTGGAAAAGGTGTGGACACAGATGCACCAACAAAATATCTTCCACGAAGATACTCTCATACCTTTAAATCTACTCATTGATGTAGTTTTAAAGGGTTATATGCCTCTTGGCACCTGGAAAACCGTGGAAAGTCTCTTAACAAACAAAACCTGGAACAAAGAGATTGCGCAGCTTTATTTTGAGCTAGCTATGCGCAGTGCGGCTGCGCCTTCAGGCAAAAGCGATAGATACTTACCGTACCTTGTAGAAGAACTAATCACAGCTGATCATGCTCTAGACGTCTCCACTGCCCGGAAAGACGACTTGCTCAGCAGGCTCTTAGCCACCCAAAGATATGAATTTTTTGATTTAGCGTGGAAACACATGCACAACCTTTGCCATGAACCTTCGATCTGCATCAGCATGCTCGAAGGAGCTTTGAAATTCGGCGAAAGCAAGCTTTTGGAAGTAATTGGCAAAACCGTAGTAGAAAAAGAGCTATTGCTCAGCAAAAAATTTAATCACAGCTCCCGCTTAAAAGCCTTCACCTACTTGTGTGCCTACCTATCTAAAATTATCCTTCCCCTTATCATTTTGTCGAAAGACACTCTAAGGTATCGGGAGTATTTCACTTATTTGCTGGATAGAATTGAAGATCAAGTTGCCCAAGGACTGCCTTCAGAAGTAAATCAAAAAGCTAAACTGCAAATTATCGACATGCTGATTTCCCTGGGATTAGCCGTAGGCTCTATGCCTGCTTTCAACCGCGCATGCCGCCTCTATGCTGCCAGTCAAGGGGGATGGTCTACTTGGCCGACGGCTGTAAAAATTCTCGAAGGTTTTCTACATTTTAAAGCACGAAAAATTGAGATCGTATGCACTCAAAAAAATGAACCCTTTGCCGTGTTCTTTAAATTAGTCACTGACAATTTGCGTGCAAAAGGCCATTTAGCTCGAACCAATCCCCTTACGGCCAAAACTTTGAATGAAAGATTTAACGAGGTCTTACGCCACGTCTTGGATATAATGAAGAGACTGCCATCCGAAAAGCAAGCCTTAACTCTCCCCCTCCTAAAAGGGAAAGACTCCTGTCTAAAGCAAATTAGACCTGCCATTTCCACAATAGTGAAAGCTTGCTTTCAACGAAAAATGCCCAACATATCGCCTAACATATTATGGTTAGCTTCAACCGCCCTCTCTATACTAGAGGGTTATAAACGCGCACATATCGCCATGGCCGTTAGAGCAATGGTGGATGATCCAAAATTGCAAAATCCTGAAATGATAGCCGAAGTTTGGAGATTCCGCATAATTGAGTCCATCGCCTTAGTAATTTTGAGTGGAACCCTTAGAGGATATCTAAGATGCGGGAACAGGGCTGCTCTGGTAAGTTTCTGCGCAAATGCCACGACAGTTACCACTATGTTTCTCATAAAAATGCTTCGCTTTCCTCCGTCACGTACCGCATTTGAAGAGATAACTGATAAACTACTTACCCATATTGCAGGAGGAGGAGTTTCTTTATGGAGTCAACCTTTGACGGAAAATTTCTACAGCACTTGGGTAGCTATTGCATCGGACTGCTACCAAAATAATATCTGTGGCTATGATTTAATCGACTATTACAATGCCCATCGGGATGATCCTGCTTTCTTGGATCGACATTTCTTGCTAAGCCCTGAAATTCGTACAGGGATATTGCACAAGGCGCTCGCTTTTGTATTTTCTCAAGAGGGGAATCCTCTACTTCTTAAAATTAAAGAAAAATAAGCTTTGCAATACTCTAGAGCACTGTAAAATAAGAATTGATGGATAGAATTAAAATATTTCCATCTCTTAAAATCATGCTTTGACAGTGTACTAGTACACTGTAAATGTTAAATTGATAGATTTGGCCACCCACGACTCTTGGCATTCTAACGTTGAGGTTTCACTATACAGCACGCCTTCAGCGTGCGGGATTTTGCTAACTTACCTAGGGCGCTGCCCTAGGCTCATATGAGAAAGGCTTTCAGCCTTTTAGGACAGTATGAAGTGTGCTTGTATGTTTTCGTATGCATAAAAGCTGCAAATCATATCCTAAAAGGCTGAAGGCCTTTCTCATAACAGCCTAGGGCATCGCCCTAGGTAAATCAGATAAAAGTTCCGCATGCTGAAGGCGTGCTGTATGGTAAATAAAACCGCAATGTTCCCATGACAAGAATGGTTAAGCTTCATTCGGATAGGCTTGAAGTGGGCCTCAAGCAAATAGTATGAAAGATTTTGCCTTAAATTACAAAAGAAACCAATAAATCGCACACCCTAGCTGCGGGCCATGAAGTTGCCCCATGCCTGGGGGGTCAGGCTTGCCAAGATGTGTGTAACACTATGCCTGAAAGAGGTGCGGGCTGCAAAAGCTTGTTGATCAAATGATATAAGGGCGTATACGGTAGATATGGCAAAAACTACGCTTACTATAACTCAACCCGTATCTCCTTTCAGGGGACAATATCCATCATAGCCTTCCCAGGGCGACTTCGCTTGAGCTACAAGTCCCCACCCCCCTAGGGTGGCAAAAGATCTGGATGATGGTAAGCCTCTGGGCCCTGCCCAATCACGAGACTTTTGGATTCAAAAGCTTTGTTTTGCGTATTCTTTAGCATAGTTGTCTAAGATGGCCACCACTTCTGCGTCTTCGACTTGATCAAATTCACCGTAATACGCCCCCACGCTTCCGAGAAATTTGTAATCATCTGGAATTTCAATGGCCACAAAATCATCGACCTCGGCCTTCAGCAAATCTGCAGTCTGCTTTGGGGCAACTGGTACAGCCACGACGATAGCTTGCCGATGCTGATCTTGCAATTCTCTAATGCCGACTTGCATGGTAAGCCCCGTGGCTATGCCATCGTCGATGAGAATCGCGATCTTACCTTTGGCGGAAATCGCCTTTTGGCCTTTTAGATATACTTTGCGCCTTCTTTTTATTTCCTGCATTTGGCTTTCCTTTTCGCTCTCCACCCAAGCCTCCCCCACAGCCTTCAACTCATGTGGTTTTCCCAGCATATGCCCGCTTTCAGAAATAGCTGCAATAGCATATTCTGGTTGATAGGGATGTCCAATTTTATGTGCAAAAACCAGGTCAAGCGGCACATGTAAAAATTTAGCTACCTCCACAGCCAGCACGATACCTCCGCGAGGAAGTGCATAAACCACAGCGTCTTTGTCTTGATATTTAGCTAAAAGTTGACAAAGCCGCTTGCCAGCGTCTCGACGATTTTTGAAGTACATAATCTATACCTATTTCCTGGTTGATAACGGTGAACATAGGGCCATTTTGAGCGAGAATCTCCAGAGGCGTTTAAATTTCTAGCAAAGCATGCCCTGAAAGGCACTGGAGATGGGTCCCTAGGTCTTTACATAAGCTCTGCATCTTCTCCAAGATCGCCGTCTGTCGGTGAGAATCGGCCAAATTCGCTTGAAATTGATGGATGCATGTTGGATAAAGATGTAGCTTCAGGTTCTTTTGCGGAGCGCGTTCAAGCACAAAAATGAACGACTCATCATTCCTTTCAATCGCATCCACGGCATAATCATCGATAAAATCTCCCGCACAATAAATAATAGGCCGCTTTTTATGCACTTCAATTCCGCGAAAAATATGCCCCGAGTGACCAAAAATGAGGTCTGCACCAGACTCTACTAAAGCATGTGCCATTGCAATGTGTTCTGGAGGCGGTTCATATCCCCAATTGGAGCCCCAATGGGCTGAAACAATTAAGAAATCTACGCTTGGGCGCAGATGCGCGATGCGTCGAAAGAGATCTTGCGCCCGTTTGTCATGCACTTGGGTGGGCACGAAACAGACACCTGGGCGGTTTTTTTGGGCCTCCCAGTCGGGTTCATTATCGGTAAAAGCCAGCATCCCAATTCTTTGTCCATTCACTTGGCACAGAGCTGGTTGTGATGCTTGGCGCAAATCTTTTCCAGCTCCAGCATATAGGATGCCTGAGGCCTTGAGCACATCGAGCATGCGCGACAAAGCCAGATCTTCATAGTCGAGGACATGGTTATTAGCCAAAGAGACCATATCGATTTTAGCGGCTAGAAGTGCCTTGACATTTTTTTCATCTGAGCGAAAATGAAAAACTTTGGGTGTGGCAGACCAAGGATGGCCGATATCGGAAAGCACACATTCCAGATTGCAAATGCGCAAGTCAGTGTCTTGCAAAATGGATAGGGTATTTCCCCATGGATAAGTAGCGTCGCAGCGCTTAAGCAGCTCATTGACCAAGCGCCCCAGCATCACGTCCCCCACTAAAGCCATTTTCATTGCAGTGCTGCATTTGAGCATTCAAGGTGCTGCTTAAACCATTCTAAAGCGAGATCGGCAACTTCATTTAAGCACCCGGGTTCTTCAAAAAGATGTGTGGCATTTGGAATGATTTTGAATGCTTTTAAGCAGGGCAACCTGGCATAGGCTTCTTGGTTTAATTCGATGACTCCAAAATCATCTCCCCCCACAATCAACAACGTGGGGGCAGTTACCTTGTCTAATACAGCTAGCGCCAAATCGGGACGGCCTCCGCGCGATACAACGGCCTTAATTTCCTTGCCCATCGCAGAAGCCAACTGTAGGGCAGCGGCAGCCCCTGTGCTTGATCCAAAAAGGCCAATGGAAAAATGCTTTGTTTCTGGCTGCTTTTTTATCCATTGAACCACCATGGCAAGCCGCTTGGTGAGCAGATGGAGATCAAACCTGGTTTGATAAACCTCATCTTCTTGGCTCGAAAGCAAGTCGATGAGCAGTGTGGCAAGCCCTCCATGGCACAATACATCGGCTACAAAGTTATTACGCGGTGAAAATCGGCTGCTGCCGCTGCCATGCGCAAAGAGCACTATGCCCCGTGCGTCTTTGGGAATCTTAAGCATGCCTTCTAGTGCGACTTCAGCAGCTTTTATGTGGATCAATTTTTCCATATTTCCCTCTTAATCCCTTGTAACGGGTCAGATACCCTTAGCTTCGGTAATGGCCAATGCATCCCAACTGGTAGCATGGCTTTGAGAACAGTTGATTTTTCCAATAATATAGCTTTAATTGACCCATTTATTCACTGTTATGCTTATGCACATATCTAGCATATTATGGGATAATTCGGCAATTTTTTTTGCATATGCTAAAAAAACCAGATACAAATGGTAGGCGAAAAGCTCAAAAATTTCATTTATTTTTAGTTGCGGAATGCGCTATCTTGCCGGATGGGGCATAGACTGTTTCAATATGGGGCATAGACTGTTTCAATCATGACTCGAATAACTAAAACCCAGTGGAAGAAAAATGACAAAAATATCTCTTCCTTTATCTCGTGTCTATCAAATGCTTGAGCCTGGGCCAGTGGTCATGGTTACCACTGCCCTTAAGGGTAAGCCTAATGTGATGACTATGTCGTGGCATATGATGATCGACTTTGAACCGCCGATCCTGGGGTGTGTTATCAGCAATCGCAACTATACTTTTAACATTCTTAAGACCACTAAGGAATGTGTAATCAATATCCCCAGCGTCGAGATAGCACCCAAAGTTGTTGCGGTGGGAAATTCTTCGGGAAGCCGTGTCGATAAATTTAAAAAATTTCAACTTATCCAAGAACCCGCTTCTGTGGTAAGTGCGCCTCTGCTTAGCGAATGTTTCGTCAACCTCGAATGCAAGGTAATCGATATGAAAATGGCCACGAAATACAATATTTTCATCCTAGAGGTTATCAAAGCTTGGATCACTCCCTCTAAGAAAAGGCAGCGCATGATCCACCATTGCGGCCAAGGAACATTTGTGGTCGATGGAAAACTCATCAAACTCCCTTCCAAAATGAAATAGAAAGTAATGGGGTTTGAAATGCTTCCAAAGTCATTCAGATGTAAATTGCGCAAATCGCAAAATCCAGCCCTTTTCCTGACAGCCTTCAGGCTGAGGAAAAATCGTGGGAGCCCTTTTAAAGCCTTTATAAAGTAAAGCTCTTGAGTATATGAGTACTAAGGAGCATAGAGGATAGCTTCTGGATCATAATTCGATTTACCTTTTGAAAGTGCCATTCCCCACTGATTCAAGTGAATGTTATCATAGGTAAGTTGGTGCCAGCGGCTGATGAACTCTTTTTTGGGGATGTAAGCGTAATTCCCTAACATCCATGGATCCATCAAATAAATGCGCTCTGCATCATAACCAATAGCTACGACATAATGACCAATCCCCCAATAATCGGAGTAATCTTGAATGCCACTCTCCCAAGCTTGAATTAGGCAGAGCACCGGCTTGCCCTGAGAAATATGTTCTTGGAGCTCAGACATGCTCATGCCTGCATGCGCAGTTATTTGAAACCCCTTGGATTGAAAGAACTGCACCATTTGTCGATAATCGGTGCCATAATTAGAATTGGTTCCTAGCTGTTTCACTAATTCAGCTTCGAGAGTTTCATCTCCAAAATACTTTAAGATGGATAACACTGCGGCAGCTCCGCAGGTATATTCGGTTGACTGTTTGACAAGAGGAAGGGGTATTAAATTCTCTACGTCAGCCTTACTCATCTTTTCATGTAAAACAGAAAGCGAAGAAATGGTAAGAATTAAACAAACTCCTAGGCACGAAAATAACTTATAGCGCATCGCAAACCTCATCATTTTCACTTTAAGTTGGTAACAAACTTGTTATATCACAACATAAAATAAAATCATGCACTTTCCTTCTCATCCCCTACAGCATCTTTTCGCGTTCTCTTTTTTGTAATGATGTCTGCTATGTCACTTTCATCGTTGAAAGGAAATTTAAGATCGACTATAAGCTGGGATTGGATTTTGTCTTACATAATTTTTAAATGTGGTTTGATAAATGCATGCTCACCATAAAAATCTCGGAGAAATTGTGGCAGTTAAGGGGAGCATTATCGATGCCAAATTTGAACATACACTGCCAGCCATTAACTCCTTGCTATATGCCGGAAATGCCCAGCAGATGGTGATTGAAGTTCTAGAACACCTCGACGCCCACAAAGTGCGCGGAATTGCCCTCACGCCCATTCAAGGAATAGCCAGAGGAGATCCCGTCGAAGATTCCCAGAAGCAATTGCAAATGCCTGTTGGGCCGCACATTCTTTCCCGCATGTTCAATGTTTTTGGTGAGACGATCGATAATCTGCCACCGCTCACGGACGTCACATGGAGATCGATACATAGTCCACCACCTACTATGGCCAAACTATCTATAGAATCTAAAGTTTTCGAGACAGGCATAAAGATTATCGATGTGCTTATTCCATTGGAAAGAGGTGGTAAAGCAGGCCTTTTCGGAGGAGCAGGTGTTGGAAAAACCGTTTTGCTATCCGAGATGATCCACAATACCGTTAAAGCCTATCAAGGGATTAGCATTTTCTGTGGGATTGGTGAAAGATGCCGAGAAGGTGAAGAACTCTATCGTGAAATGGCAGAAAATGGCGTGCTTCCCCATATGCTCATGGTTTTTGGCCAAATGAACGAAATGCCAGGCTGTCGTTTTTGGGTGGGACATGCTGCTTTGACCATGGCTGAATATTTTCGCGACGAACAGCGCAAAGATGTGTTGCTCCTCATCGACAACATTTTTCGCTTTATACAAGCCGGTTCTGAAGTTTCTGGACTAATGGGCAATCTTCCCTCAAGACTTGGCTATCAGCCAACCATGAGCACAGAATTGGCGGCGCTTGAGGAGCGCATCTCCAATACACAAAGCGGCGCCATAACCTCTATCCAAGCCGTTTATGTACCCGCCGATGATTTTACCGATCCTGCAGCCGTACATACCTTCTCACATCTGTCTGCCACCATTGTGTTATCGCGCAAGCGGACAAGCGAAGGGCTGTATCCCGCCATCGATCCTCTGAAATCCAATTCAAAGATGTTAACGCCGGGCATTGTAGGTGAAAAGCATTATCAGCTAGCCAGAAAAATCAGAAGAACGCTTTCTGAATATGAAGACATCAAAGATATCATCGCCATGCTTGGATTTGAACAGCTTTCGCAGGCAGATAAGAATCTTGTTCTGCGCGCTAGAAGATTGGAAAGATTTTTGACCCAACCATTCTTTTCCACTGAATCCTCAACTGGCATCCGTGGCAAATCAGTCAGCCTTAAGGATGCACTGAATGGATGTGAGAGAATTTTGCAAGATGAATTCAAAGACCATGCGGAAAAATCACTTTACTTAATCGGCTCCATAGATGAAGTTGCTCCCTTAGGATCTGGGAAAAAATAAATCGTGCTTTTAGATTAAGCCAAAGCCATAAGTCAATAATAATTTGAACAATGCGAGTGAGTGTTTCATGCATCTGAAGATTTCCACTCCCACAGAAATGATTTTAGAAAAAGCCGGGGTTGTGCGCCTGGTGGTGGAAACCGCAAGCGGCAGCTNNTGGATAAAGGCATATTGGTCAAGACTGGCCAAGAGGTGCATGTCTCCGTGCGCAATGCGGTGATCGCCCATGAACTTGGCACGCTCGAGCAGATTGTGCGAAGCCAATTTTTAGTGGGCTCTGAACAAGAAAAAAAGATCCAGGCGATGTTAGCCAAATTAGAAAGCGATTTCATTAGAAATTTCATGGATTTTTGCCGCCATGTCTGAAAAACAACCTCCAAATAAAAAAGATTTCCGTAACCAGGCCATCCACAAGGAAGCTAGAAAGCTCAACGCGCGGCGCAAGCCAGAAATGAATGCCTGGTGGGGATTTAGCGTATTTGGCTTGGTTGGCTGGTCAGTGGTCGTGCCACCCCTGATAGGCGTCTTTATAGGCTGGTGGTTAAAAAAACACTACATGGGCTCGCATGCCTGGACCCTGGTTTTTCTACTGGCGGGCATTGGAGTGGGAAGCGCGCTCGCTTTGGTTTTGCTGGCAAGAGAAATGTTTAAGAAAGAGGACGATTAAAATGGACTTTGTTGAGATGGGGATGTTATGCCTTTCATTTATCGCAGGACTGGGCGCTGGAGTCTGTTTTTATCTGGGTTTGTGGTGGACAGTTTTAAGGCGCCTTTCTTCTAAGCATTTAGCGCTTTGGTGGTGGGCGAGTTTCCTTCTTAGAACTGCAGCTGCGGCATCCCTTTTTTACTTGATTGCCAATGAACATTTATTCAGGTACGCCTTGATATTGCTGGGGTTTATGCTAGCGAGGAAAATTGTGCTCAACCTTAAAACCTCTGCCTAAAGGAAGCTTGCATGGAGATCACACCCGATTCGATCATCTTCTGGAAATACGGGGTATTAAAATTAAATGCCACTATTCTGACTACTTGGGCGGTGATGTTTGTGCTAGTAGGCGGAAGTTACTTTTTTACGCGTCGCATTCAAAAAGGAAAAATCAGTGCTGGCATTGAAACCATATTGGAAATTATTGTGGAATTTATTTACCATNNGCCTGCCAAGACCAGAGAAATATATGGGCTTTATCGGCACCCTGTTCATCTTTATCGGATTCAGCGGGCTCTTGACCATCTTTCCGGGATATATTCCCCCCACAGGCTCGCTTTCGACGACAGCAGCCTTAGCCCTATGCGTTTTTTTTGCCGTGCCTTTGTATGCCATTAAAGAGAAAGGAATCGTGGGATTTCTTAAAAATTATCTTCACCCTTTCTTTATTTTTATGCCTNNGCTTTGGCCATTCGCCTTTTTGGAAATACCATGAGTGGGACATTGCTTATTGGAATTATTATAGGCCTTTCTCCGCTCTTGTTTCCTGTGCTCTTGCATGTACTGGATTTGATTACGAGTACCATACAGGCCTATATTTTTACTGTTCTGGCCACTGTCTTTATTGCAGCCGCCACAAGAACATTTGAACCTAAAAAAGGCGCTTAAAATGCTCAGCATGTTAGCCTTTTTTTAGGGTTGAAGAAGTTAAACGAAAGGAGCGTGACCATTATGGATAGTCTAAGCCTTGTAGCTATTGTTTCAATTATCACAGCGGGGCTAACCGTGGCCATTGGCACTATTGCGCCCGGCTTGGCAGAAGGGCGCGCAGTAGATGCGGCTTTAAAATCGATTGCCCAACAACCCGATGTCAGTACGCCTGTGACGCGTACGCTCTTCGTCGGTTTGGCAATGATTGAATCTATGGCCATCTATTGTCTGGTCATATCGATGATCCTGATCTTTGCAAATCCCTTTTGGAATTATTTCATCTCTAAAGTGGCTGGATAAAATATGCTCATCGATTGGTTTACAGTATGTGCGCAGATGGTAAACTTTCTCGTGCTAGTCTGGCTGCTGAAAATTTTTCTTTATAAACCCATTTTAAAAGCCGTGGCAGACAGGCAAAACGAAATTGCCCAGCAGCTCAAAGCCGCAGAGCTTAAAAAAAGGGAAGCAGATGAAGCGTGTTTGCTTTTTCAGGTGAAGCAGAAAGAATTTGACCAACAAAAAGCCGAAAGAGTCCGTAAATTAAATGAGGAAATCAAGCTACTGCAAGACAACTTGAGGGAAGCTGCCCAGCAAGAGGTTGAAGCGCAAAGAACAAAATGGTTTTCAAATCTGCAAAATGAAAAAGGGGAAGTCCTGCGCGAACTCAATCAAAATATACAAGCTGCTCTGTTTTCTGCCATGCGCAAGGCCATGGTCGATCTGGCAGATGCCGATCTTCAAGAAAGCCTCGTAAAGGCCTTTTTGCAGCGCATGGAAACGCTTCCTCAAATAGAGAAAGCCGATCTAGCTGGCGTCTTGCAGGCTTCGCCGACTTTGCAGATTAGAACCGCCTCAGAAGTCAAAGAAATGCTGCGCACCAAAATCCAGGCGGCCATCCGGCAAGAATTCCAAGGGGAATTCAAAATCGATTTTGTGGTCTTGCCTGCCTTAATTGGCGGAATTGAACTCATGGCAAATGGACAAAAGATATCTTGGAATATCGCCGATTACCTTTCTTCTTTGGAAAGCGAGATCAATGCAGCCGTATACCAGAACTCCGAGAAAGTGCATGCCTGACCAAACGGGCGATCTGCGATCGATGCTCACCTCCGTTTTGGAGGTTATAGATCAAACCAGCCAGGCAAAGGTCCCGCACATTTGCCTGAAAGAAGTCGGTTGCGTCTCGGCTGTTTTGAGTGGCATTGCCAAAGTGAGTGGATTATCACATGTGGGTTTTGAAGAATTGATCCATTTTTCAGGCGGGTATTCGGGAATGGTCTACGATCTCGATGAAAGCGAAGTGGGTGTTATTCTGTTCGATGATAGCTCGCTCATCCAAGCGGGTATGGAAGTTGAGCGAACTTATCGCGTGGTCGATGTGCCAGTGGGCGATGAATTGCTTGGGCGAGTGGTAAATGCACAAGCTAAACCATTGGATGGCCTTGGGCAAATTAGATGCAAAAAGCGTTTGCCCATCCAACGCGAAGCGCCGGCCATTATGGATCGCGCCCCGGTGACTTTGCCGCTGCAGACCGGGATTAAAGTCATCGATGCCCTAATTCCCATTGGCCATGGTCAGCGCGAGCTTATTCTAGGCGATCGCCAAATTGGCAAAAGCGCCATTGCCATAGATACCATCCTCAATCAAAAGGGCAAGGACGTCATCTGCATCTACTGCGCCATTGGACAACACAGCTCATCCATAGCTAAAGTTATCGCAGAACTCAAGGAAAGGGGAGCCATGGAATACACCATGGTAATGATAGCAGAGGGCTATGAGCCTCCTGGATTGAGATATATCGCCCCCTATGCTGCCACAACCATTGCCGAAGATTTTATGTATCGCGGCCGCAAGGTGCTGATTGTCTATGATGATTTAACTAATCATGCCCGGGCCTACCGCGAACTTTCGCTGCTCTTGCGGCGGCCACCCGGACGCGAAGCCTTTCCGGGAGACATCTTTTATATCCACGCAAAACTCTTGGAAAGAGCCACTCATTTGCATCAAAGACTCGGTGGCGGTTCATTAACGGCTCTGCCCATTATTGAAACTGAGGCTCAAGATATTTCGGCTTATATTCCCACCAATCTCATCTCCATTACCGATGGACAAATCGTGCTTTCTCCCGATCTATTTGAAAAGGGCATCCTGCCCGCGGTAGATGTGGGCAAATCCGTGTCGCGCGTGGGAGGAAAAGCCCAACTGACCGCCTATCGCGATATTACCGGCAACCTTAAACTTGCCTATGCTCAGTTTGAAGAATTGGAAGCCTTTGCCAGATTTGGCACACAATTGGATGAATCGACGCGTGGCCTTATAGAGCATGGCAAGCGCATTCGCTGGTGCCTTAATCAAACCAGACTAGATCCTTTAGCTACACATGTTCAAATCTTCATCTTGTTGGCCTTTACCGAAGGCCTACTCGATCAAATTCCGATCAATGGTCTGAGAGAAGCCGAGAAAAGCCTAAGGCAAACGGCAGAAGAGCTGGAATCTCCCCTGCTGCAGCAAATGGCCAGTGGCCAAAAAATGCCCCTTGAAATGCAGAATCTGCTGATCGACAGGGCTAAAAAAACTTTGGCCTCACTTAGAGAGCATGGAGGTAATAGCCATGGGTGATCAAATGCGCAGCTTGCAAAAGAAAATAAAGACTATGCATGCGCTCAAATCGATCATCAAAACGATGAAAATTCTGGCGGCCCTCAATATCGCGGCTTATGAAAAATCAGCCATAGCCCTGCAACTTTACTATCAATCAGTGAAATGGGGCTTAGTGGCTTGCCTATTGCAATCTCCCCAAATTGTGCAGGCACAGGAGCTCCAAAAGAAGCCCATCAAGCGCACCGGCATAGTGATCTTTGGTTCTGACCAGGGCATGGTGGGGCAATTTAATGATCAAATTGCCGAATATGCTGATCATGCGCTGAGTGCACTCTCAACATAAAAAATCATATGGCCAGTTGGAGATCGCGTTTTTTCAGCCTAATTGTCCCTTAATGCCCATCTGCATTTCAAAAAACCCTTTGCCGCGCCAAATTCCATGGGCCATATTTCAACTTTGATCAGTCAATTATTAGATGATGTAGATAGCGAAAGGGCATTATCAGAAATGGATCAGCTGCTCATTTTTTATAATCGACCCAAGTCCGGAGTTAACTTTGAACCCACTTGCCTTGACCTACTGCCCATCGACAAGGCATGGATAAATAATTTAATGCACGAAAAATGGCCGACCAATATGACGCCTGAAGTTATTGATGGTGTAGAGTTTGCATTTNNCAGAATTAGTTCGCCAACATCTCTACACTTCCATCATAAAAGCCTGTGCAGAATCATTGGCCAGTGAAAATGCGTGTAGACTGGCCGCAATGCAGGTGGCTGAGAAACATATTGATGAACAGGTAGAAAAACAAAATTTTACATACAATCAAGAAAGACAAAGCCGCATCGACGAAGAATTATTTGACCTCGTTTCGGGATTCGAGGTGATCATGGGCACAAAAAGATAGGCTTTATTAAAAAAAATCGGGGTCAGACTTCACAGACCCTAAGNNTAGGTATACTGTAGACATCATTCGCATACCATTTAGCGTTAGCATCTATATAAAAGCTTATGGTCATGCGATTCTAAAAAAATTTAACGCAAAGCCGCGAAGACGCAAAGAAATCCAAATAGATTTGAATTAGGAGTGAAAATCTAAAAAAATCACCTTCTGTTTCATTTCAGATTCACAAAAAAACAATTAGTTGCACAACAACTCAAATCATTAACTCGTAAATCTATATCGAACTAAACACAGTTGCTTATTTGCAAAAAAATAGTTATTGATTAAATACAACTTTCTATTCAAAATAAAATAAAGAGCAGCTTGATAATTCGACGGGCCAGCTGAATGGTTCATAGATTTTGACTCCTAGGCGAGAGAAGACAAAAAAGCAGCCCGGAGGGCAACAATTAAAACACACTGAGGGTTATCGTATGAATAAAGAAAAAATACAAAACTTCATTTTAAATACTAAAACTCAATTCGAAAAAGATATAGTAGAGCCTATAAGTAAAGAGGTAGCACGCTCTTATATTCCTCATGGATTGGAATCGGAAAAGCAATACCAAGAGAGAGTGCGCTTACAAGTGACTAGCCAAATAGACCAAAGCAATATGCGATTGATGCGCGCCACAAAGATATTAAAAGACAAAAATCTCTGGGGTGAGGAGTTCTCTAAAACCTTAGAAGAAGTTATAGATGACGCCTCAAAGGCCTCACAAAAAGCCGAACAAGGCGAAAGCTTGCAAGCCATCTTGAAAATAGATATCGAAACGATGATAATCTTTCATGGGGTTGCCTTAGATTTTTATGAAAAAGGAGACTTAGAAAGCACATGCGACCTATACTTTTTATTGACCACTCTCAATGGCCATATTGGCGATTTTTGGATGGGCTTAGCTCTTTGCCAGTACAAGTTACATAATTTAGAAGGCGCCGCGCTGGCTTTTATGTGCTGGGGCGCTTTGAGCGCGGATGATTTAACCCCTTATTTTCATGCTGCCAAATGCTATGTGGCCCTTGGAGACAAGGAGATGGCTCAAGAAGCCTTAAAGATAGCTATGCAAAGAATTTCAGAATGCGAGTCTTTAGGCTTTTTTAAAGAGGAAGCTTTGTCTATGGAACAAACCCTAAAATAATAGAGGTGTAATATGAATAGCGTAAGCGGAAATGATGGTGAACATCGATTGCAAAGTGCTAGCTCTGTTCCTTCGCCAGCAGCCAAACAGCACGTTCCGGCATCATCTAGAAGCATCGAGTCGCTTGCACCTTCCAGTGAAGCAAACGTGAGAGCTAGCTTATCGAGCCCGCCGACCAGGAATTTTAGCTTTTCGTTTTTACTTAGCCTCCCCCCAAAAGCTCTCCTCAAAGCAATCTTATTTTGCGTAATACCAAGTGCTTGGGGGCTATTTTCCTCAATTAAGAAAACGTATGACGGCCAAAAAATGGCAAATCAAGACAAAATGGAAAAACAAGCCAATNNACAACCTTAGAGCATTCATCCACACTAGGCAAGTAGAAAAAATTCAAGGGCAAGATCCGAATGTTGCGCGAGATTTAGGTTATACCCTCCCTCTCCGTCCAGCCCCCTCGCCTGATTCACCAGCCAGCCTCGGCTCAAAAGAGCCTGTTTCTACCCCCCTCGCAAATAATCCTGCGGAGCCCTTATATGTGCCACCAGAAGATGAAGATTTTGAGTCATTAGCAGACAATTTTGTGCCCGCAGAGGGGAGCTTTGAACCCTTAGGAAATGAGACTGGTGAGCCCGTGTTTGTGCCATTCGAACCTGTACCTGTGTTTGTGCCATTAGAACCTGTACCCGTGTTTGTGCCATTAGAATCGGAACAACCACGTCCTACACATCTTGCTCCCCCAGCCTCAACACATCCTTCTCGCATTGAAGATAGCCAAACTGAAAGGCCCGAACGTGTATACCCTAAAGCGTTTGGACAAAACCCCGGAGTGGGGCCGATTGTTCTCAATACGTGTGCCGCTATTGTGGCCGGTCTGAATAAAGACTAAGACGTCGTTAAGTTAGTAATGTGCAGATTCAGCCTGAAGAGCTGACAGTGCAACAGCCCAGGGGAACGCCCTGGGAAGATACAGAAAAAATATCGCAGCCCATAGGTCAGCTAGAAGGGATATCAGACCACAGCAATTTGTGGATATAGCATTATGTTATGGTTTACTATTATTCTAGCAGCCCT
>PLSG01000547.1 GCA_003164155.1 Parachlamydiaceae bacterium
GATTTTGTATTGAGCCAAAGAGCACAGGAATCCATCCGAAGGCACCAGATTATTGAGGTGCTCCGTAGCGTTTATGTAGCTCTAAATTGACCTCCAAGACATTGATGTATTTTTCGCCGATAAGTCCTTCAAAGGGAGCGCTTGCGTTTTTCATCAATATTTGGCCGATCTCATGGCGCATGTCTGTTGGTTTGCGCTTTAAGTTAGCCGCCCACTTTGCGGCCACGCGTTCAAGCTGAAACTCGGCGTTTTGCAAGCTGATATGCGGATCAAGACCAGAAGCACTAGTCGTCACTAAATCGCCAGGTACCGCTTGAAGAACTACTTGGGGATGCTCTTGCCTCCACATGTCGAAGAAAATCGATTGAATGTCCAAACCCGTATTGGCTGGTCCGATGGCAGTTTCAATTTTGCCATCCGCCATTTGGCGGCTATCAGCTGAAGGGAATTTTCCGGGGTTTTCCTTAGAGAAAGTCTGAAAAAACACCACGGCCAAGTCTGCTGGTTTCGGTTGTAGTATGCCTGGATTATCTTTAACAAATTGCGAGGTAACTGCGGGATGTGATTTCATCCAATTGTCCACATAAGTGCCATGTGTGGCATCCCAATTGACCCAGGCTTGGGCCAATGCAGGGTGTTGAGTGGCCCATTGGGCCAAGATGCCCGGTTGTTTCTGAAAGTGATCCTCCTGGAACCATTTTTCGATGAGCGGTGTTGCGGATTGCCCATTTTGATCTTTTGCGATTGGTCCTATGACCCGCGCCACGCGATCGCGCAAGGCGTAGTTAGAAGCTGCTAAGCTAGAGGAAGCCGAAGCGCTGGCATCATAGGATGCCGCCGAGGGGCGAGGCTGAAAATATTCATCTTTGGTAAAGGGCTGAGCAATGAGTTTAGAACCTATCGGCTTGCCATCTGAATCAATTAAAAGGCTTCCGTTGGCCTGAAATGGAAAGAGGGTTTGTCCAATTATCCATAGGGAAAGGGGATAAATCACGCAGACTATGACCACTAAGAAGAACAGAAGTGAGATGCTTTTGAAAACAATTTTGAACATATTTGTCTTTTTCCTGTTTCGTAGCTTGTTTCAGCTGACCAAATTTAAACTTACCATAAGCATATCGATCAGTTTGATGCCTATAAAAGGTAGAATGATGCCGCCCAATCCCCAAATAAACATATTCCTACGCAAAAGGGCATCAGCGCCAAGCGCTCGATAGCGAATTCCATTCAAGGCGACGGGAATCAAGGCGGGGATAATCAAAGCATTAAAAATAACGGCAGATAAAATAGCTGAGGTGGGTGAATGCAGATGCATGATATCAATGGATTTCACCCATGGCAAGGTGCTGGCGAAAAGTGCTGGAATGATAGCAAAATATTTGGCCACGTCATTGGNNTTGGCAATTGAGAAAGTGGTGAGCGATCCGCGGGTGATTAAAAGTTGTTTGCCAATTTCGACCACTTCGATTAGCTTTGTCGGATCGCTGTCCAAATCTATCATGTTAGCTGCTTCCTTGGCCGCTTCTGTGCCTGCGTTCATGGCCACTGCCACATCCGCTTGTGCCAGAGCTGGGGCATCATTTGTGCCATCCCCCATCATGGCCACAAGTTTTCCTTCGGCTTGTTGCTTTCGAATAAATTCGAGCTTTTTGGCCGGTGTGGCTTCCGCCAGATAGTCATCCACTCCGGCCAGCGCGGCAATTGCCGCCGCGGTGCGTGAATTGTCCCCTGTAATCATGATCGTGCGCAAACCCATGCGGCGCAGGCGCTCAAAGCGTTTTTTGATATGGGGCTTTAAGATGTCCTCTAAAACCACTAAACCCACGATTGAACTTCCATCAGCCACAAGCAAGGGGGTTGCGCCTTTGTTAGCAGAGCGCTCCACTAACCCATCTAATTCATCGGGAATCCTCCCGCCTAGGCCTTTGGCATATTTNNATGGCGTCAGGCGCGCCTTTTCTTATTTGCCGGCCATCGGGAAGGTCAATGCCGCTCATCCGCTCCTGGGCGGTGAAGGGCTTAAATTGCGAGTTTTCCGGTGTCTTGACCTCTAGCTGGCTTTCATTCTCATACAGTTTTAAGATGCTTTTGCCCTCAGGCGTATGGTCAGCGCCAGAAGCCAGCGCAGCCATCATCCCCACGTCATTGGCCGTATATTTTCCAAATGGCAAGAAGTGCGTGGCGTGTCTATTTCCCAAAGTAATCGTGCCTGTTTTATCCAGCAGTACGACATCTACGTCTCCAGCCAATTCAACGGCTTTTCCGCTATTGGCAATAATATTTGCTTGCAGCGCCCGATCCATGCCTGCAATGCCAATGGCGGCTAATAAAGCGCCTATGGTCGTCGGAATAAGGCATACCAAAAGGGCCACTAATGTAGGTACATCTGTGCCCAAGCTCTTTAAGGGCTCTGGGAGGCCAAGATAGCTCATCATGTATTGTTCAGCGTTATAGGACATGGACCATAGAGGCACAACTACGATTAGAAAGATAAGCGTAAAAGCCGACAGCACTAAGCTCAAGGCGATTTCATTGGGGCTGCGCTGCCGAATTGAGCCCTCTACAAGGGCTATCATGCGGTCGAGAAAAGAGTCGCCTTTACTGCTCGTGATTTGCACTACGATGCGGTCTGAGAGCACAACTGTACCGCCTGTCACTCCCGACCTATCGCCACCTGTTTCGCGAATGACTGGGGCAGATTCACCGGTGATGGCCGATTCATCTATATAAGCCACGCCTTCGATGATTTCTCCATCGCCTGGAATAGTTTGACCAGCTTCGGCAACTACTCTATCGCCCCGTTTTAAATCAGCTGAAGAGACTTCTTCTGTCGTCCCATCCTCTTTCAAGCGGTAGGCCTTAGTGTCTTGGCGAGTTTTCCTCAGCGAATCAGTTTGGGCTTTACCCCTAACTTCGGCCAGGGCGGTAGCAAAATTGGCAAATAAAATGGTTAAGAAAAGCCAAATGTCTAAGGCAATAAAATATGTGATGGGGATGGATGTTTTTTTTCCTTCCCAAGCCATCTGCAGGATAAACAACAGGGTAAGCACGGCGCCGACTTCCACCACAAACATGACGGGATTTTTCCATTGAATATCTGGTCTA
>PLSG01000368.1 GCA_003164155.1 Parachlamydiaceae bacterium
AATTTTAACGCAAAGAAACACATAAAGAGCGCAAAGAACGCAAAGAAGGCAAAGCACAAAAAAAAAGTTGTAATTTTCCTTGTTTTCTTTGCGGCCTTTGCGGTCTTTATGTGTTTCTTTGCGTTAAAATTGTCCTAGATGCGCCTGACCGAAAAGGATCAAGGCCAGCTTTTAGCTCGCGGTACTTCTTTATACAATCTTTACAAAAAACACATACAATCAAAGGAATAGAAAAATAAACAAATCAAAATTCAAAGGACATCATACTTTATGACCATTCATCCATCTAAGATCTTTTCGACGCCGTCCATAGAAATAAAGGAGCAGCGCGAAAAAACCTCGGCATGGATGCTTTCTCGTCAGCATGTAAGACTTACCCATAACAGCGACACCTTCAGCTTCGCCTTTGATGCGCAGGGAATGACTGCCGCTACCTTTAATGGCGCATTGCCGCCGCTGGCTAAAGAGCTCCTGGATAAAATCGTGAGCTTGCGCGCATCGCTCTTAGCTCATCTGCCAGATACCTCAAGGGTTATATCAGGCCAGGCAACGCTGCAAAGTAGAGCTTGGAATTTAAATCCCGTTTTCCCACCTGGCTTCCCCAGTTTGCCTTTTATGCCTTCCACAGCCCTTCCTTTAGTTCAGTTAATTTCGCCCGTGATCGCATGTGCGGAGGAAATTTCCCCTGGCGCGTTGGAAAAAGCTAAGCTGCCTTACGCCGCCGATCGCGATCTAGGTCCACTTTCTTATAAAGCTATCGCTCACATATTTGGAGATGCCTTTATTAAAGGCATGCTCGTAGATGGGGAAGAGCTTGAAGGCTCTACCCCCCTCCAAATTCTGAATATGCTGTGTCAATTTTTTAAGCACAGTCAAGCGGCTAAAGCGCTATCTCCACAGCTTGAAAAGGTGCACAAGGAAATTCTTTCGGCACTTATCTTTGCAAAGGATCTAGATGCAATTCAAACCTACATAAACCAAGAAAAGCCCACGTTAAAGCAAATTCAGGGCATGAAGGAAATATTTGCTAAGCAAATGCATGAGAGGTTGGCTCGCCTGTCTCCTGGAGAAACTCTATTAATTCCGGGAGGCTGGACACAAGATTTAACTTACAACCACACCGTTTACTTCTATGTGATCAAAGAAACAGGGCCACTGCCTACATTTTCATTTTCTATTTATAACACAGGTGCAGGCGTTGACTATCATCCTGGCTTGGAAACTTATGTTGAAGAAGAAGGCATTTTAAGCTCTAAGATCAAGCACTTAGCCTGCCTTACCCAAACAAATATTCCTTTGGAACAAGTAGGCCATGAGTTGGCGTGGCAAGCTTTTTTTGAAGTAAACATAACTCACGATCACCTAGTTAAGAAATATAGGGACATCTATGACCAATTCGATATCTATCTGGGTTTTTTAAAAGTTATTTCTCCCGCATTACTTGATCAAAACCTAAGCGAAAAAGACTTGCCTACTGATAAATATGTTAAGCCACAACAAGCGGGCACTTGCACCTGGAAAAGTTTGGCGGCGTTTTTAAACAATCGTCTAGGAAAAGAGAGTTGGAAACAATTGAAATATTCTTTGCGCACATATCTGCTCACTAATTTATGCCATCAGCTGCAAGCTCGCGGGCCTTTAGCTGAGAAAATCAAAGCAGAGCAGAGCTCTTTTCAAAAACTAAGCGAGGTTTTCTTCCCTGTCCAAGAAATTTTTTATACTTTTTATCACAGTATAAATCCCAAGGGTGAAGAAAGTGCGTCTTTTCTACTGCCTTTGATGGAGGGTTCTGGAGTACCTATTTCTGAATTTTTGGCTCTCCCCGAAATGAACAAAGTGGTGCAGATTTTAGCTAGCTTGCGAACCTCTCCACTGTCAATAATAGATACTACATTTGATGCTGTCAAACTGCAAAAGACGCTTGAGCATATGGTGGGAATGATCCTTTTGTCACCTCATCTTTCTATGAAAATAGGCATTTACAACCAAATCGAAGCTTGCCATAAGCTGTTACCCGAGCTAGTCGAGCTTTTGAAAAAACGCACAAACTACTTGAAAGAGGTCGATGCAGCTGCTTTGTACACCCAATCCATAAATAACTTTTCACAAAATATTATCAAAAGATGGCAAGCCAAAAAAATTACCCCCAAAGAGGCTTTGGAATCCATCCAGTTGATGAATGCTCTCAACAATGCCCTGAAACCAAATACGCAGGCTCTGAAAATTTATAATGTGCGTCTGTGCAATTTATCTCAGCGAGAAACAGCCGCGATGAATTTAATCGTCGATGAAGCTAACTTGAAAGAAATGGAGATCAAGACCTCCGAAGGTGTTTTAAGCAGTACTAAAAGCCTCGAAGTGGAAGATCTATTCCGCTCTCCCAAGGAGTTGCTGAGGCAGATTGAGCAGGTGACTGAAATTGTCGCGAAGAATATTGAGGCGGCGCGTTTTTTAGATGCCCATTATGCCGCTGAAAAAGCCTTGCAGCAACTACCAGCTGTGGATGAAGCCGATAAGCCTCCCTTCTGGTTAGCTATTCCTGTCGAACAAGTAGAGGGCATCATGTCAAGCTTAGCCGACTTCAGCGAACTTTTTTTGAAATCGACAGTTTTGGCCGATAGGTTAGAATTTTGCGCTCCCACTGAAGTCGTTTTTCATGTGCAGAAACTATACGCAGTCATGCATCAACTTTTTAAAAGATTTGAACATGCTGAAGAATACAGAGAATTGGTAAAGAATATCACCCCCAATTTTCTTACGCATAAGCCAGAAGATGGATCTTGTTTAAGCCCTTATTTTTTTGTAGTGGATCCTAAGCAAGCACAAGAGCTAAGAGCCACCATGCGCTATTTTAAAGCCAACTACAACAAAGAGCCTTTTTTTAATTACAGATGTTTTGTGCCAGAATCCATTTTAGGGGTAGAAATTAAGATCTCAGCAGAAGATTTAATTCAGCGACGCGATCAGGAAAATACTGCTATTCATCAATTTTTGCTATCCCATACTGTGGTCAATGAGCGCCTAACTAAAGAGATTATCGAAAAGTTTGGATATCCTACCCCGCCGCCCCATTGGCTGGTAGCCTTAGCTAAAACAGACCTAAGAGGAACATATTTGCCTAAGGCTTTTTGCGCTTTAAAACTGCAGTTTTTTACATTGCAATGCTTTGTTTTGGGCAATAGGAAAAAAAATAAGGAATTTCTGGGGTCGATTCAATTTTATATTAAGCCTCCCATGAAAATAAATGCAGGCTGGAATCCCCAAATTGAAGGCGCTACTCAGGGCTTAAAAGTGCATACGGGAAGGTCTACGCGAGTGGGCGATGCCTTCAAATGGATATTGCCGAGGGACGCCCAAAGTGTAGGCAATAAGCTTTTTTCGCTGGACGACATGTTTATCGTAAGGCGGCTTGAAAACTCCAGATATCGCAACCATCTTAATGAAGTCAATAATTTTCAAAGTAACGTAATCATGCATCCTAAATGGGGTCAAGAAAAATGTAAAAAATTATTTGCCCTTGCTTGCCGAGAGGATACGGAATTGCAAGTGGTTAAATCTATGGCATTTTTTGAACACAACCTTGAATTATTGAATGACTTGGCATATCAAAATTTGGCTATGTGCCTGTTTTTTGAAGCGGGCATTTTATCTGAGCAGCTCAAACAAGCCCCTTATACGGCTATGCGGTGCGCTGAATTTTATAAGAAAGGTTTCACGTATTTTCTTAAAAAACAGCTTACCTCCCCTCTGCTTTTCTTTTTTCGATGTGGCCATCTATTTGATGCGTATCTGGGTGAGGCCATGCTGACCCTTGGCATTGTGGATGACGAGATTTGTGTGTCGCATACGTTTGCCCCCATTTTAGAAAAACTACTGGCAGAAAGAGCGCTTAAAGTAACTGAAAAAATAAGTATTTGCCAAGAGCTCCTAGGTTCTTATGCGCGTTTCAAGAGCTTGTCAAGAGACGCCGCCCTTAAGGTGGTGGAGCTAACTATGCGCCTGCAGAACTTGGAAATGCTAGAGGAGCCTGAATTAGAGCATGAGTCAAGAGTCGCTATAGCGCTTGGCTCTGTCCCTGCTTTTAAAATCCCTCTCTTCCTAGAATGTCAGATAAAAAAAAGCTATATATGGGCGCGTGAGGTGCTGCTTAGGGAGAGCAAAGGCCATCCTTCTGCCTTTAAAAAAGAATTCAGCGGATACCTATCCACAATCTGGCTGGAAAATCCCACAGATACCAGACCAGAAGCTAGACCAAGGGAATGGCTATCGCAAAAAACGGATATTTTTAGCTCAGAAGATAGGCAGTTTATCTTCAATTTTGCCAATGGGGAGCTGCTTCTCAATGGAAAAAAAAGGACTGTCCTTTCGCCTGAATTAAGGTATTTGCCTTTTTTCTACTTGCTATATCCAGACAGTTCCAAGTTAAAAAATATTCAAGGAAATGCAGAAGGATTTAGCTTCATCGACCAAGCCGGCTATCTAAATGAAGCGCTTAAACAAGGCAACGACTGGCATTTCTATAAGACAGTAGAAAATACAAAATATAAGGCTGTGACTAAGCGTGGCTTAAATTACCTGGGCTACGCCCACGAAGAATACCCCCACGCCATAAAGCTTGCAGAATGTGCCGTTAGAGACTTATACGGCAAGCTAGAGCAGTACGCTTGGAAAAATTGCTCTGCTTGGATTTCTTTGTCTTCTAAGCGGGAAATCCTTTTTTTTAAAATGGATTTAACCTATCGCTTTGACCTCATTTCTCATCAACTGACGTATGCGGCACAGGCGCCTTACCGCGATCTTTCTTTAGTCAACAAAGCTGTCTGCCGCAATAACTATGCTTTATTTGCGTATTTCGATAAGGATTATCAAGTTTGGAAAGATCGCGATGGACAGGTACGCTATATCCAACTGTCGTCCTATGAGCTAGATTTTAAAGTTGAAGCAGACGAAAAAGGCAGCCAACAAATAAGCAGCGTACAGCTTCCTGGCTTCTATCTTTCTGATCAAAAAATCCCCCTCTTGGAAAATTTGTTGAGCTATTTAGTGCTCAAAAATTTCGCAGGTGAGACGCGTGTGCTCATTCCTTTTAAATCTTTCGATGGGGCTTTTCAGGGGATAGGGGGCTTAGTATCGAGCGAAAGCGACCCTAATCGACCAGAAAAATCCCCAAAAAGTCACTATGCTTTTTCTTCGATGTCTTTTGGTGATGAAGGCGGAAAACAGTATGTAAACTACTTATGGTTGCCAGAAAGTCAACAGCTTAGAGGTCATACCGTATCGGAGAATCTCTATCTCATTTTACTTTACATGCGTTTAGGAAACTATGCTCCAGCCTTTGATCTATTACAATATCGCATGAAAAAGCTGAGTGCCTATTCCAAACATGAACTTACCTTGTTCAAACATATCAAACAACTAGATGGTCAGGCTGTAGAAAACTCTATTTTAAAACTCATGACTTTCTACAAGCAACTCCAAAATCAGCTCATTTATCCTCCACTTGTAGATATGGTCAACTCATCTTTGGTTAATATGGATGAGGTTGATGCAGAGAAGGCTTTGATGCACTATTCGCAAAATCTAAAAAAAGCCAGACTTCCCCTATTGAGCCATAAACAGGAGTTAGGGATATTCAAAAAATTGAAATATTTATCTAAAAAAAGTACCCGTCTAGAATGCTTAAAATCCCTAGCCGAAGGCCCCTTACAGAAAAAGCTTACCCATACATTGCTTGAAGTAGACAGACCGATTGGTCGGATGCATTTTCAGCATTCGAAATCGCCCGAACAACTATTATCTTCCGCCCCAGCTTCACTCACCAGGCCCGTGGAAAATTTTAGCTTTTGGAATCTCTATCAGCTAGCTACGCTTTCTTCTCTCAATAGTGAGCAGCAAAAAAGATTGCACATCCTTTTTAAGCTGGGCAGTCCAAAGATGGATTCAATCCAGCGTAGAATGCTTAGCGCAGTTTTAAAAAACCCCTCCAATTACCCCTCATACGAGAGCTTTGAACACACTATTACCCAAGAGGATGTGTCAGACATAAATAATTTTTTAAATAAAAGAGGTTGCGATAAGCGCTTAGAAGCACTTTATTCGTCTGTGATCGGTTTGGAAAAGGGAGCTATGAAAAGCTTGCGCATTATCCCCTCTTCAGCAGCTACTCCCATGCCTATAGTGAAAGCTAGCTATACAAGGCGGCCATTCCTGTCAAAATCTGCAGAACTGCTTTCTGCGCATTTGATGCACGGCAGCCAGCTAGATGGCAGCCGTGGTCTATTTATTCGGCCGTGCGACCGGACAAGAGAGCGCGAATGGCAAGAAAGAGCGAAAAACTTAAGTGCTTTGATCGGCCATTTGGAGAGCCTGGAGAAAAGTACCAAACGCAGCATCTTGCAAAGAGAAATCATACGCGCCAAAGAGGACTTATGCTTTCTCAGAGCGCAGGCTCCGGCGTCTAGATGGATATTAAATAAAAGGCAGCTAGTTGCCTCCCAAAACGCATTAGAGCGCCAATTAGGCGATGCGGCGAAATGCCAAAACGAGCTCGAAACGCGCTTGTGCGCTTTGGCCAATCAGAAGCCGCGGAAAAGTCAACTTTTGCTAGCTAGAACTCTTCAGGATTTGGCACAAGCTTATATTCCCTTGACTTTGCCTGAATTAGTAAAAATGTACGCGCAAAGTAATTTTACGGCTTGCCTAAGTCGCAATAGTGCTTTAGACGAAACAGAGCTACATCGCCTGGAAAGTTTAGTAGAAGAGTTCTTGTTGACTGAAGTCCAACAACAGCAGCGCAAAAGGGCTTTGAAGTGCATGCATAAAATATGCCTCCGAGAAAGATCAGAGGAGGCTGAATCCGAAGATCCTGAAATGGAGCGTTTAACACAAGAGCTTTACCGCGAGCTGAGTGCCGAATCGCTGGTCAATCCTGAGAAATATCCCGAACAGCTTGTTTTCCAATATCTGAGCGGTCTTTTGCTGCGCAAAGACCAAATTGAAACGCTTGAAAAAATGAGCGGTGGCAAAGGCTCCGAAGATCTCATCTTACAGCGCATGATGGGCAGTGGAAAATCAAAAGTTTTACTCGTCTTGTTAGCTTTAAAAATTGCCGATGGAAAACGCCTGGCTTGCCTGATTATCCCCGAAGAGCTCATCGAAGATGTCTCTAATGATATGCTGATCCGTTCCGGAGAAATATTTAACCAAGAAGCCGAGCGCCTCGTGTGGCAAAATACCAGCAAGAAGTCCTTACAAGTCATTTACGACAAGCTTTTAGAAGTGCGCGATGAACGCAAATTCTTGTTAGTCACAAGCAAAGAATTGCAGCTCTTTGCCTTGCGCGCTAGGACTGTGCGCCTGGACTTGGAAAAACCAGAAGAGCTTGCCAGGAGTGTCTATGAGGATTATTGTGCGCGCCTGGAGCTTTTTCGAAAGATTTTTGGGCTTCTAAAGAGTTCAGGACATGCCGTGATGGATGAGGTAGACATCTTGCTGGATTGCCGGCATGAAGTGCATATCTCCTACGGGTCAGCCCAACCCATTGCGCGCAGCCGCTCTGATTTGTCAGCTATCTTGATGGAGGCTTTGCTGGTAGATAGAGAATTCTCCAATCTGTTTGATTACGATTGCTTAAAACCCAAAGAGTCGGAAGAAAAAGAGGGGGCCCTCCGTCCTCTGTTTACTGCCGAGCTGTTTAAATCTCAAAAAAGGCGTTTTGTCAAAACAGTCATAGCCAAGCTAGCCGCTTATGCCCAGTCAAAGGATTCCGATCAGCATGAAATTATCTACATACTCCATACAAATTATAAAACCTACCCGGACGAAGCTTTCCAAGAAAAAATCGAAGCTTATTTAGCTGATGAAGTAGAGGTCGATGAAAATGTATTGCACAATCTAAATGAAAACCAACAAGATGGCTGGGCTTTCTTGAGAGAAGCCATCCGCACCTTGGAGTTAACTCTTAGTCGAAACTTTAATGAACACTACGGTTTTTTTCCGGGCGAAGAAAATATCTTGGCCGGCCCATATGCGGGCGCTCAAAAGCCTAAGATCGGCTCGGAATTTGGCAATTATCGTGAACTCATCATGTACACGCTTCAAGCGTACTTACACGAAGGCATCCCCCTGCATCTCTGTGTAAAGGTTATCGAAAAATTGCGCAGCGTCTCCAAACGCAATTGTGGCAGTGCTTTAGAAGCCTTCTATAAGCTTTGTGGAGGAGACCGCAGCTACAATCTTGCGTTAATTACCGAAAAGGAGATTGAAGCTCTCGTAGCCTCTATCAATCGCCATCCCCAGCGCATTCTGAACTTTGTGCGCCTTTATATTCTACCGACCATGGTAAGTCCTTCCATGCGCCTTAGCAGCCGACCAGACCACTTAGTGGATTTTTTCAAGAACGTGCAAGGCTTTTCTGGCACTCCTTGGAATCACGAGACCTATCATCCGCGTTTGAAGACGGAATTTGAACAGGGTTTGAATGGTAGAATTTGGTGTGATGCCGGAGCGCAAATGGCCATCATTGAAGCCTCGCAGCCACAAGCCTATCTAAATGAATTAGACCGTTTGGGAATTGTAGCGAAAACGCACGCCTTCATCGATGTGGGAGCGACTTTGAAAGATATACCCACGCATGAAGTAGCCGATATTTTTGCGCGTTTGCCAGGCATGCAAAAGCGTAGCTCTTTACCTATTTCTGGCATAATTAGCTATCTGGACAATCGACAATTCATCCATCGCGGCAAACAGAAAACGCCTTATGCCCCAGAGGTTGCTGATCCTATGGAATGTTACACCGTATACGATCAAAAACATTGTACTGGTTCCGATATTCCCCAAGCTCCCAAGGCATGGGGGGCCATGTCGCTCAATAAAAACATCCGCATCCGCGATTTTCAGCAAGGCGCCTATCGCCTAAGAGAACTGGGAAAAGGACAGGGAATAATTTCATGTCCTTCCCGAAAAACCACTGAAGCCATAAAAGCGGTGCTGGGAAAAACAAAAGAAGATGCATTTGGCGTGCTTGACATCTTGCTTTTTGCCTTGATGAATCAAACGGCGCAAATTGAGGAAAATAACATTCTATCTGTGCGGCAAAAAATGCAAAACGCTATTTATGAGAAATGCGAATCTATTTTATCTGCCGTGCCGCCTGAATTTTTGCAAGAACCTTTCTATAGAGAATTGGAAGAAATTAATATAAATTTTATTGAAGATAGCCCTTATAAGCAGTTTGGCGAAGTGCAGCTAAAAGATGAGGCGCGTTTAGTTTTAGAAAGGTACAAAGCACTGTATTTGAAAAAGATAAAGCTCTTTATTTCAAAATATTCTGAACTAGTCGAGCAAGATTGGCTTAAAGCTCAAATTGA
>PLSG01000471.1 GCA_003164155.1 Parachlamydiaceae bacterium
CCTGAAAATTTTACAGGATGGGTAAGATAGGAAAGGATGGGAAAGATAAAAGAAACGGTTTAACGAACATGATGTACTAGCTCTTTGTTTCGCGATCTGCAGGGAGGGACCAAAGAGAATCTATCCGTTCAGAAAAGTGTTTTTGTTGGTCGGCATTGAGGAATTTGCTAAAATGCGCACGTGATAATCGGCATAGATTTCTTGAGCTTTCCATCGTTTTGTTATAGTAATCAAGTGAAGTGCTGTCCTTTAGGGGGGTGGTAAATTTTATTAAAATTTCCAGCAGTTTAATATTGAATTCGCTCAGGTTAAGATTTGCCTCTGAGAAAGCCCCGAGCACTAATTTTTCTTTGGGCAAATGTTTCATTAAATTAAAAGTATAGGCTGACATCATGACCCGTTCAGGAGATGGCAGCTCGTTCCAAAAGTCTTCATTTAGAAAGTTATTAAAGAGCTTGTTATTTAAAACTAAATCTGAAATCACTACTGTGAGGGTTTTACAGCGTGCCTCAAAATTCATGTCTGGAGTCCATTCGGCACGGCTAAATAATTTCTCGATGGTTGCATTTTGATATAACGTGAAATCGATCAGGGCCTTTAATGCAGCTATAAAAATATTAGGTCTCGCCAAAAAATTCGCGGAAACTGCCGATAAAATGTCACTCAGCAAGCCAAACATCAGTTCATTATGCTCAATCATCCCTTGGAGCATGACATTTTTCCCCACTTCGATTAAATAGGAGGTCAAGGATTTGAGCTCTTTATCGTTGTGAAAATCTGTATGCACAGCAAGCCATTGCCAATGCACAATCGGATGTGAATTTACGGGGGTACCCGCCTTTAAGCTCGAAAGGCACAGCGTGGGCAACAGATTATGGATCATTTCTTTGTGCATAATTATAGAATTTTGGCTTTCTTTCTTTTTTGAGGCGCTGTTATGAAATGTCACAGGTGTGATTAATTCGCTGATCCAAATATCTCTTCCTTCGTATTGTAGGAGGCGGATTTTCTGGAATATATCATAAATTAGTTTTAGACACTTCTCTGGCTCCTTTTTTACATAATAGGGAACTAAAAACTTGGCTTGCAAAAGAAGGGGGGCTATTTTTGTATAATCAATCTCGGTTGGGTTGATGGCGAGGAAGGCTTTTATGGCCTTCATCTGAGAACTTAGATTTTTCTCAATTTGACTGTGGAATTTCAGTTGAAATGGGGTTTTTAAGTATGTTTCGGCAAGTTTTGTTATTTTACGCAGGCCGTTTTGATCGCTGTGTGCGAGCATTAAATTATGTATATTCAAAACGAGTAGGTATAGTTTTTTATCTAGAAGAGGTTCGTTTGTCCTTTGAATCAGGGCCATCAGTTTTTGAGTGACTTATAAATTCATCTGCGAAAAAGTTAGACTCTTAGATAAACTGAGCAGAAGATCGGCAATCGCGTGGGCCGTGGCCAAGAAATTTTTTTGTGCAGTGGTATCTTTTTTTGCTGAAAAGCCCATACAAGTATTTAAAATACAATCAAGACTTTGCTGGAGAATCTTAAAGGTGGCTGGTTGATATCCTTCTGGTGTAAGCCGCTGGAATCCTCCTAGTAAGCAGCTTACTGCGGTCGAGGTAATCTCCTTATTTGACAAAAAATATTGGCTAGCCTTTTCCATATGCTGGGGCACACCGCTTTTAGTATAAATGCTTATGAGACTATCGTTCCACCATGCCTCGTCCCTCTGATCTTTGGACGCGTCGAAGCAAGAAAAGGCTTCTTTTTCATGCTCTTCAAAAAGGGTGATGCATAAATTTGCAATTTCAGGAGGTGTGGCCTGCTCTTGACATAATTGGGATAGGTAATTTAGCCAGGTCTTCCATATGATTTTTTCTTTTTCAAAACCTTTAGTGAACCCTGCACGCTGCTCATCTTGAAATAGCGTTTCCAGCCAGGGCTTTAATACACCGGATTCAACATTGAGCATGGCTTTTAGAAATGAGGTATGTACTTTCAGCCAATCCAAAGAGGGCAGAGAAGTTATTTTGATTTCGGCGGCAATGCATATTAACTGGAATACTTCAGGAGACTCCCCCTGGAGATTTTTGCAGCTTTGGGGGATGAATTGAAGAAGCGTGAGGCACATTAGCATCATATCTTTATTAAAAGGCTGACTTGAATGAGCTTCTATTTCTAGGAATAGATCGAGAGCTAAAGAGAAAGTGGTTTCGTTTGATTGATTCAGGCATTGCGAAACAAGCTTCTCGGAAAGGCTCATTATTTGCAGACATCCCTCGGGCAAAGCCATAAACTTAGGGCGGAAATTCTTGATAGAATGCGCCATTATTTCATAAGAGGCAAAAGTAGGCACTTTAAGTACTTCCTGGAGAGCTTCGCAAATTATCTTTTGCTCATGGCTTTCCAAAGATGATTTTTGTAGATATAGTCCTACCAACGGGATCAATCTATCGCCTAAGGATGCTGGCGGGAGCGTGTTCCTTATGGCTAATAGATGCTGAATCAAGAAAAAACCTATGGAGTAATCGATAGGTGCCGCAGCCAGTTTGGCTATGGGCAGAAGTCTATAGAGATCTTCTGCTAGCATGCACATTTTTACGGTCTGCTTGGAACAAAGCGCTAGAGCTGCCTCCTTTAGGCTTTGTTCGAGGCCGGAAGGGAAAGCCGCTAATTCTCCCTGGCGAGAGGCCAGGTTCTTGGCGATAAAAGCGGTCAATTTTTCTAGTTTATGCAGGGTGGCTTTTCCTTTGTAATCCAGCAGGCAGGCACATATGAGCTGCGCTGCTTGAATAGTAGAGGAGAAGTCGATGGAGCGGTCCAAAGTGGTGTTCTTTTTGGACCATTTTTCAAAATCGGCTGTGTTTACCCGCGCAGGAGAGAGTTTGGGCGAGCTATCTAAGGAGGAAGCCTTTATTTCTTTATCTAATTTTTCTCTTTTTTCTTCTCCAGCTTGCTTTACTTGGGAAATAGATGTGTCATCTTCTGAAAGCATCTTTATAATGTGCTGTATCCGAACCAAAATGAGCTTTTTTTCGGTGAGTAGCGAAAGCTTAGAAAGGGCCTTTAAAGCAGCCAACCCAAGTGAGGTAATTTTATTGGCCTTATTCACCTTCCCTGTCGAAATTTCGGCCGGCGGCAACGCTCCATCTGGGACCAAGCTCTTTTTATCGACAGCGCATTTAAGTGCACTCAACACTCGCAGGTAAGCTTGATAATTTTCTGCATCTTTGGGTTTGATGGTCGCTTTAGAAACTAGGCGGATAATTCTTTGGCAGATTTGCAGGTCTACTCTAGTCTTATGATGCCTTTCTTCCTCATGCGCCAAGCTCTGCATAAGCTTTTGTCCTGTCTTAAAGCAGCGCTCTTTATTTATTTTGCCGCTTTCTCTGGCTTCTTTGTCGGTGATTCCAATCAACTGAAAAGCTATTTTAAGTGCCAGCGCGCAGGTTTTTTTTGTAACTAAAAGCCGCAATTCCTGGCGTTTACTCGTTAAGATAATAGCGCTAGTGCGTCCGAAAGATTCAATGAAGGAGATGGGCTTTATGGGTGATTTTTCTTCAACCAAAGCGCTAAAGATGTCAAACGCGGCAATGAT
>PLSG01000554.1 GCA_003164155.1 Parachlamydiaceae bacterium
TTTGAAAGTTCATCGTAGTCATCCCAAAACACTGTCGTTGCATTCAAGGTCTTTCCAAGGGCATGAGCTAAGGTCGTTTTTCCAAATCCGGCAGCGCCAGAAATTCCTATCACTTTTGATGTTTTCTTATTTGCAGGAGATTTATCCTTTTTATGCATAAATTCTAATTTGACAGTGTACTAGCTTCTGGTGGGCTGACAAAGCCTCCTTGACCCGTTTTAATGGCCACAAAAATCCCCAAATAGTCTACACAAAGCTGATCTTCTTGAAAAATTTTAGCGTAGAGCTTAAGGCGCGCCTTTCCTTTTTTCTGCAGCGTCTTTATAAAACGCTCCCAAGTTAATGCATCTGGCATAAGACATTCTGCCTTGAAATCCGAAGCAACTGGAGCAAGATATGCTACTTCACTATTTGCAATCACAATTTGAATATTGCCGGCGCATAAATCGACCAAATTGACATGCAGTAAGCTCCAGCAAGCCAAGGTGGCAACCGCATGGAGGCTACCTCCAAACACAGTTCTTTTATGATTGATATTGTTGGAAAAAGGCGCCTTTAAAACGATCTGAGTGGAAGAGGCCTGCTCTACTCTAACTCCCATCGCAGAGGAGATAGGTATGTGCTGGAGCAGATAATCTTCTAAAAGGGCTTCTAAGCTCGCTAAGGGTTTGCTTTTCATAATTGTTTTCACCTACGTATGATCAAGCGCATTTTGCTCAGTAACGTCGACCAGGATAGTCGCTTTGCGATGAGGTAAGGCCTCAATAGCTGTTACTTCATGTTCCATGACCACTTTTTGGATGGAAAAAGTGTGCTCCACCCCGCCTATGATGCGTTCGAGGAGCTCCTCTTGAGTGTCCATGTGCTCGCGGATGCGGCAGAGGAAATCGGAATGCTGGCGTTTTTGTCTGTATTGTGGCATGCGGGCGGGCGGCAGCAGGTAATGCATATTTTCTTCCTGAAAATCCCATAGCAGCGAACTGTGGTGGAGCCAGCGCTCCTTGCACATATATTGAGCATTGCCGCCAAATTTCTTATGCCCGAAGACATAGTCGTTTTCCAACAGGCGAAAGTCGATATTTGGAAAGACGTGTTTATAAAGCGATTCGGTCCATTGCATCACCTTATCGGGATAGCAAGGCACGCCGATTTGTAGGCTGTTGCAGATCAGGGTAACTAAGCAGGTTTGCTGGTCTATGAAGACCGTGCCCCCACCGCTGAAACGCCTGATCACCGGGACTGGTTTTTGCGCTAAAAGTGACGAATTGAGCAGTAAGGCAGGCTTGGCGGAGATTCCCATGACAATAGCCGGAGGAGATCCGCTGTTGATGATGCACCAGTTGCGCGTGTCGGCGCGCAAAAGGGCTTCTTCGATTTGCAGCTGTCTGAATATCGGACAGTTAAATAGGCGCAGGAGCTGTATAGGAGGATGGTGTTTCAAGGGAAAACTCTCAAACGTGCGCTCTGGAAAGGGCTATGAGCAGCACGGATATATCCGCTGGAGAGACTCCCGAAAGGCGCGAAGCTTGCCCTAGGTTTTGCGGCTGGCTTTTGGTGAGCTTTTGCTTGGCTTCGATGCGTAGACCCTGTACGGCCGAAAAAATAAAATCTGAGGGGATGCGCACATTTTCGATGTGCGATAATTTGGCGACCTCAGTGGTTTGCCTGCCTATGTAGCCGGCATATTTGAGGTTCAACTCAATCTGGAAATTAATCTCCGTTCCACAGTCATTTATACTATCGGGGTATGCCTGCAGCAGGCTGGCATAGGTATTTTCTGGCCGGCACATGAGCTGCGCTAGGCTGAAGCCTTTGCCATCGATCTGCTTGAAGAGCTTAGTTAAGCGAGTGGTTTCCTCTTCAATAGCTTTTTCTTTTTCTACGACTTTGGCGTAGCGTGCGTAGTCGATGAGGCCGGCGGCATAGCCATACTTGCGCAGGCGCAAGTCGGCGTTATCTTGCCTGAGAAGCAGGCGGTGCTCGGCGCGGCTGGTAAACATGCGATACGGTTCATCCAATCCCTTGGTGATCAGGTCATCGATCATCACTCCAATATAGGCTTCGGAGCGTTTCAAGATCAGCGGTGCATGGCCAAGAACTTTGTTGGCGGCGTTGATGCCTGCCATGAGGCCTTGAGCGGCGGCTTCTTCATAGCCTGACGTGCCATTGATCTGTCCGGCAAGGAACAAGCCCGAAATTGTCTTGCATTCGAGGGAAGCATCGATCTGTCCGCTGGTTACATAATCGTATTCGATGGCATAAGCCGGACGCATGATTTCGGCATGGCGCAAGGCTGGAATGCTTTGGATGAATTGGAGCTGCACGTCAAAGGGCAGCGATGAGGAAACTCCGTTGACGTAGATCTCTTCAGTGTTGAGTCCTTCAGGTTCCAGGAAGATCTGATGGCGTTCTTTGTCGGCAAAGCGCACGACTTTGTCTTCGATGGAAGGGCAGTAGCGCGGTCCTATCCCCTTGATTTTGCCTGAATACATAGGAGAGCGATGAATGTTATCTAAGATGATCTTCTTAGTGTCTTCTGTCGTATAGGTGATGTGGCAAGATATTTGGGGCAGACGGGCAACCTCTTGCTCGTCAAAAGAAAAACGCACACCCTCTTCGCCAGGCTGTTCTTCGGTGTGGGTGAAGTCGATAGAGCGGCGATTGACGCGGGGAGGAGTGCCTGTTTTGAGGCGGCCTAACTTCAAGCCGTATTTTTCTAGACTAGCGGAAAGTCCCACCGAGGGCAAATCTCCGGCTCTGCCGCCGGCGTAGTTGGTCTCGCCGATATGCAGTAGACCGCGCATAAAAGTCCCCGAGGATATGACCAGTGCACGACCAACATAGAAAATGCCTTCTTTGGTGAGCACGCCTTGAATGGCGCCAGATTCGACTACCAGATCTTCGATAGTGCCCTGTTTAATGTGTAAGTTGGGGGTTTTCTCTAGCCGGTGTTTCATCTCGAACTGATAGGCTACTTTATCGGCTTGCGCGCGAGGAGCCCAGACAGCTGGACCTTTGGTGGCATTGAGCATGCGGAATTGAATGCCGGTGGCGTCGGTGGCCAGGGCCTGAACGCCGCCCAGAGCGTCGATCTCGCGCACCAGNNGCGGCTTCGCAGCCGGCGTGTCCTGCGCCCATGATGATTACATCAAAATTATCTGGATATTTCCACATAGCAAATTTGGTCCATTATGAATAGCGGAAAATCCAGCTAATCTAGTGCATTTATGATTTATGTTTTGTGGCGGTCGCGACGGCTGCGTTTTTTGCGCTTGTGCTTCGCGATCTTGTATTTACGCTTCTTTTTTACAGAAGACATGGTGACTCCATATGGTGTTTCGATTCTAGTTATATAAACTAAGACAGCCTGTATGCTAATGCATTGGCCTAAAAATGTAAAGAGCGAAATGGGTAAAACACACAACTGTGCAGATTCCCTTCGGTGAATACAGCTGTCAATCGCTCAGCGCGGCGCAAACTGGCTGAACTCTTCGGCTACGGNNACTTTTTCGGTCATGCGAATCTAGGACAATTTAAACGCAAAGGGAACACAAAAGAGCACACCGCAGAGAAGTCCCTGAACAGGTGAATATAGCTATTTGTTTTTTATTTTTCCAGTTTCTCCCATAAGTTATCTGCAGGAACAAAGTAAAAAGTTTTCCCTTTTTTAACTGATTTGAGCCATTTTTTTTCTTCAAGTTCTAAAAGATCCGTCCTGGCTGTTTGATAAGCTATGTTGTTGATGTTTTGATGAATCTTAATTGTTAGAACATCATGAGGATGAGACATTACATGCTGTATAATGCGTGTTTGACGTACATTTAAGTCTGGATATTCAGCAATCTCAAGGCAAATTTGATGACTTTTTTCTCTTTCTATTTGGATATGTTTTTTTAGTTCTTCAACCGAATCCATGATAACATCGATGTGGAAATGAATGAAATAGGTCAGATCATTGTCATCATGCTCGCTGTATAGATAAGCATTGGCATATTTTGTGGTTCTCTTCAAAATAGTTTTGGATATTGAGGTATACTCAAAAAGCCAATATTCATGCTTAAGCATATACCAATAAAAGAGAGTTCTAGCCATGCGTCCATTTCCATCTGTAAATGGATGGATATACGCCATCCAGAAATGCAATATGATGGCTTTTATCACCGGATGAATAAAAGGTTTGCTATCGGTATCGTTAGCGAAATCTATCAATGTTTCTAGCCGTTTTTGTATTTCTTCCGATTTTGGTGGTGTGAATAGTAATTCGCCGTAATTTGTAGCTACACTAATATTATCTTCAGAATTTCTAAATCTCCCTTCATCATCTGCAGATTCCATGGTTTCTTTTGTGATCGATACGTGTAATTCTAGTAGTAGTTTTATACTTAAATTGTGTTTGCAGACATCTTTTAGGGATTGCATTGTTTTGAAGTTATTGTAGATCATTTTTTCAGATTTATTTCTTGGCTTTTTTTTTTCAAGAAGCATTTTTTTAGCTTCTTTAATAGTTGCGACAGCTCCCTCTATTTGACTCGACGTAATAGCCTCTTCCATCAGTGACGAAACCATGTACTTTGCCGAAGCCTTTTTGTCACTGCCCGGATCCCAAAGCGCTAAATTCCCTCCTGTGCTTTGATCTATCAAGTGCAATTTTTTTTGAATATCATCTGGTAGCCAGAATGTAAATGGTTGACCATTCACATCCATAATTGGTGCTGGATTGCTCTTCAAGTGCCTTCTAAGCCTGATAAATGCCCAAATATCTTTTTTATCAAATTCTGTTGAAATAGGCTGTGACCTTACTTTATCCCAATAGTAATATAAACGGTCGACCTTTTCTATAAGCGACTGAATAACAACGTTCTCTGAGAGTCTGAAAATTTTTTGAAAATCTTTTTTTAGAATATTTTTCCAATCAGGAGCTTTTTCTGGGAGCCTTACCATAACTGAATCCTTGCTCAGGCGAGTTTTGTGAGGTTTACTTATAGGTTAGGCTCATTAGGAATTTTTATCTACTGAAATCTACTAAGATGTGTCGAATTAGTAGGTTTGTCTAAAAAATCGACTAATTTGACATATTTTAGTAGATATTGACATATCTAGATTTGGACTTTTTTCATTCACTAAGTCGGAATGTTTAAAGTTCCTTTTTGCGGTTCTTTGCGTTCTTTTGCGGTCAATTAATAGGCGTGGTCAGCATTGACTCCAAAGCTATAGAGCGGCTAAATCCGTAAATTTTATCTTGACGTTGCCCTTAGGTTACTAGCCTAAGTGGCAGCGTGGCAATCGACCTCAGCGCGGCGCAAACTGGCTGAACTCTTCGGCTACGGCATGATTGGGTTCGGAGTTCCCTTGGAATTTTATAGGGCTATAGTTGGCAAACTGGGCGATCTCTTTGCGGAAGGTGAGGTTGACGATGCCTATGCCCCCATGCCTGTTTTTGGCGACAATCAGCTCGGCCATGCCCGGTTTATCCATCGGATCGTAGTATTCCCGCCGCAGCAAGAACATGATCAAGTCGGCATCTTGTTCGATAGAGCCAGACTCGCGCAAATCGCTCATCATAGGGCGGTGTCCCGGGCGCTCTTCCACTTTACGGGAGAGCTGCGACAAGCATAACACGGGGATATTCAATTCGCGGGCCAGGTTCTTCAGCATACGCGAGATCTCCGATATCTCACTGTTGCGGTTTTCTTGGCTGCGCGAATTGCCAGAACCAGATAGCAATTGCAAGTAGTCGATGACCAAAAATCCTATCCCATAGCTCTCCTTCATGCGCCGGGCTCTGGCACGCAGATCGGTGATTTTTAGTCCGGGCTGGTCGTCGATGACCATGATTTGATTTTGCAGTTGATGCACACAGGAAACGATGCGTTGGTATTCCATGCCATTCAACGAGCCGGTCTTGATTTTATCCGATTCCACTTCGGCTTGCGAGCAGATGATCCGGTGTACCAGCTGTTCGGCGCCCATCTCCAAGGAAAAAACACCCACGGGGATCCCGTTGCGGAAGCACACGTTTTCGGCTATGTTTATGGCGAGGGCCGTTTTACCCATGGCAGGACGGGCGGCCAAGATCATGAGGTTGGAGTTATTGAGCCCGTTGATCATCTTGTCGAATTCGAGGAAATGCGAGGGGATGCCCGTGATGCCGGCATCTTCTGGTCCTCTTAGGGCGTAGCGCTCTTGCCGCTCTTGCAGCTCTTTTAAAAAAGGGACGCCGGATTGCGCTTTGACCCCCGAAACCTCCTGGCCGATGAGCACTCCGGTGGAAGGCGAGGCTGCCTGGCTGATCTGAAAAAATCTTTGCTGCGCGTCATCTAAGGCTTCCAAGACGTTGGCCGGTTCTTCCAAAGCATTTTTTTCCACCAGCTGTGCCGCATTGATCATGCTGCGCAGCATGGCTTTATCTTTGACTATGCTGGCGTACTCTTCGATGTGTGCCGATGTGCCAGCATATTGAGCCAAGGTGGTGATATAGGCCACCCCGCCGACAGTTTTGAGCTTGTCTTGGCGCTTCAGTTCTTCCGCCACCAAGTGAACGTCGGCTGGTTTATCGTTTTTATAGGCCGTCTTCAATATTTCGAAGATGATCTTGTGCTCATTGTAGTAGAAATCGGAGTCATCCAAACTATCGGCTGCGATATTCAATCCGTTGACGCTGGTGAGCATGCAACCGAGCACCATCATCTCGGATTCTTTGGAATTGGGGGCTATCTTGACTTTAGGCGATGCATCGGACATATTAAAAACCTTTTATTTATTAACCCAAGTTACTAACTCAAGTTGCTAGTCCTTGTAACCAAAATCCGGAGGAACCAGGATTTTGGTTACAAGGACTAGCAACTGAAAGAAAACTGCCCTAAATTTGTAAATTCGAGCACTTTTTAGTACACTAAACTGCGGGATTCAGCCTCTTTTCGCTACCATTTTTCAGTTGCTAGTCACCATTTTCTTAATTTGGTTCCTCCGAATTCAGAAAATGGTGACTAGCAACTTGCGTTACTAGTTGTAATCGCGGATCAGATATTTTTGCCGCAAGGTCAAGAAGAGGTCCCGCTCCTTCTGGTGCAGCTCCTTCAGTTTCCAGATGGCATAGGGCTCTTCGGTGAGAATGCGGTAGACTTCTTCCGTTCCATTGATTTTGCAAAACATCTCTTTGCGGTGCTTAGTGGCTTGTATAGCCTCTTTAAACTGTTTAGGGTACAAGCTTTTGATAGTTCCCAAGAGCAGGTATTGTGTTGAAACGGGTTTATATGTGCGCTGGTCGGTGATGATAATTTGCACGCCTTGACAATCTTTATGCGCAAATTTTCCGTAGAAGGGGCGGTAATGGAAGGGGTGGAAGTAGACGCCCGGAAATTTTTGGGCGTTGAGATACTTTGCAAAATCTTGGCCATTAATCCATGGTGCGCCCACTATCTTAAAGGGCAGTGTATACCCGATCCCGATGCTCACGATCTGCAATTCACCGAGTATGCCAGTTGTGGGATAAAACCACGCGGTCGAAGCTTCGGGAATGTAGGGGCTTGTGGGGATCCACACCAGGTTGGTCATGGAGAAGGTCATCTTTCTCTTCCAGCCCTTCATCGGGACCACGTGCAAAGTGCAGCCTATTTTGTATTCGCCATTAAAAAATAGGGCTAGCTCGCCTATGGTCATTCCATGACAGTAGGGCACGTGGATATAGCCCACTATTGAACGCCATTTTTCTTCCATCATGGGTCCATCGACCGTAAGGCCGTTAATCGGATTGGGCCGATCTAGTACCATGACGGGAATTTTGCGTTTGGCAGCTTCTTCCATCGCGTAGAATAGTGTGGAGATATAAGTATAGGAACGAGATCCGATATCTTGAATATCGTAGACTAAGATATCGATGGATTTCAGCATCTCCTGTGTGGGGCGACGCGTCGCGCCATGCAGGCTATAAATGGGAATGCCATCGGGGTCGCTTTCTGCTTTCACTTGAGATTCTGCGTAGATGGCCCCTGTGATGCCGTGTTCCGGAGCAAAGAGGGCGGTGAGTTTGAAGCCCAGTGCTTTGACCTGCGCTTTGAATAGCTGAGGCGATGAGAGCATTTTGCTGTTGATGGCCGTGTGGTTGGTAATTAATCCCACGCGTTTGCCTTCTAATAGGGCTAAAAACTTCTCATCGGCAAAAAGCACATCACTGCCCACCAGGACTTTGGGTGGTGTTGCTGCGCACAGATCAACCGAAAACAGGCCCAACCAGAGAATAAGCAGTAGCGGCTGTAGGAAAGTGAGGAAGTGTGGGCAATAAGTTTGATTCATGGGATGGGCGTCTTAACGGTTATTTTTGCTCCTATAGTATAGAAGTTGGCGCATTAAGAGAAAAGGGTTGTCTTTGAACCCATCCAATTTCCCCGAGGACCTGCACAGTTACGGCATTGCAGATTATATTGAAAATATCCATACTGAAAAAAAATTATGCGTGGATGGTATGGCACAGAAAAGGAAAATGCCCGTCAACTGGCAACGAGCCTTATTATTAGGCATGGGCGTGGCCTTAGTCTTGCTCGGACTGGAAGTGATCTGGGGCTGGCATATCAAAAGTTTGGTCATGGTGCAGCCGTTTGCCGACGCCATACCCATGCAGTACAATACGGCTGTGTGTTTTCTGTTGATAGGCCTAGCCTTTGTTGTCCTATATGGGGAAAGAATTCCTTATCTAAGCTTGGTCATGGGCATTTTTGTGCTGTTGTTTGCTTTGATTTCCCTCAGCCAAAATATTTTTGAGATCAATCTCGGCATCGACGAGCTCTTC
>PLSG01000233.1 GCA_003164155.1 Parachlamydiaceae bacterium
CGCCATCGCGTTGTGCTTCAGAAAGGCGTTTTAGGACAATGATTCCGCACCCCTCGCCTCTGACGTATCCGTCAGCGCGAGCATCAAAGGTTTTGCATAGCCCATCTGCTGCCAGCATGCTGGCTTTGCAGAAGTTGATCGACACTTCAGGGGCCAAAATGAGATTGACTCCGCCCGCCAGAGCTAAATTGCAATCTCCCGCATGCAGACTTAGACAGGCTTGATTGATGGCCACCAAAGAAGAAGAGCAGGCTGTATCTATGGCCAAGCAGGGGCCTTGAAGCCCTAACACAAAGGACAATCTTCCGGCTATGACACTATAGGCATTGCCTGTTTCCACGTAGGCATTAAAAGTTGAATTGCTTTTTTCCAACATATCGTTGTAATCATGCGAAGAAACGCCGACAAACACACCTGTGGGAGATTTTTCCAGTTTCTGGGGATTTATCGCCGCATGCTCCAGTGCTTCCCAGGCCACTTCTAATAAGATTCTTTGCTGCGGATCCATGAATTCCACTTCGCGCGGGCTTATCCCAAAAAATGAGGCATCAAATCGGTCAATCGGGACATTCAAAAAGCCGCCAAAACGCGTGTACATTTTTCCGGGAGCTTCCGGATCGGAGTCATAGTAGGCGTCAATATCCCACCTTTCCTTGGGAACTTCGCAGATGCCATTAAAGCCTTTGGCAAGTAAATCCCAGAAAGCATCCGGATCATTAGCCCCCCCGGGAAAACGGCATCCCATGCCTATGATGGCAATGGGCTCATTTTGCAATGACTTAATCTGTGCATTTGCCATTTGCAAACTCTGCTTGAGGACGGGAGTTTTTCGACTATTTTGCACTTTTAGATCATTATCGGTGGCCAATAAGAGGTTGTCTAGATAGTGCGTTAATGCATTTAGCGTAGGATGGTCAAATACCACCGTGGGGGGCAAGACATAGTTTCCGCCTACATCGGCTTGCAATTGATTTTTAAACTCCATGGCCATCAAGGAGTCCAGGCCGCTATCAAAAAATCCTTGGCGGCTGCTGAGCTCTTGGGCGGCAGAAAGCCCCAAGATTTTGCGCATCAAGTGCTCGAGGTGCTCCATCAAAATAGTTTTTTGCTCAGCTGACGCAGCACTTTGCAGCTTGTGCAGCAAAACGGAGTCTTGGGTATGCTTATGCCGCACTGGAGAGAGAGCCTTGAGCCAATGCAATTTTCTATGTTGCCTTTGCAGCCATATTTTCCAATCGATTTTGATCAGCAGCAAATGCTCAGCATTTTGTTTGAGCGCAAACTCCAAAGCTTTCAGGCCTTCGACGGGAGTGAAGGGGGTAAATCCCCCAGCCATGTGGTGCTGGGTTAGCTTTGCGGCCATGCCCACTTCTGCCCAAGGCCCCCAGCTAATAGCTAAAGCTGGCAAGCCTCTTTCTCTCCGATAATAGGCTAGCGCATCCAAAAAAGCATTGGCCGCGGNNAAACATGCTGGAAGTGCGCCCAATCTTGGGTTAGAAAGGTGCCATCTTCGATGATTCCTGCGGCGTGTATAATCCCTTTGAGTTCCGGCCAAAATACACTAGCGCTTTTCTGGCCAAATCTTTGCATTAATGCAGTTACCGCGTCGGCATCGGCGATGTCCAGGGCTATGCTCTCGACAGTAACCCCACGGGTTCTTAGCTTTTCCACCTGCTCTAAATGCATACCTTTCAGGGCGCCTCTGCCTACCAAGATCAGGAATTTGACACCTTGCAAGACTAGCCATTCCGCGCATTGCAGGCCTAAGCCCCCTAAGCCTCCGGTGATGAGATAGCTGGCTTGAGGATCAATGGACAAATGCTTAGGAGGGGTGAGGACGACTTTACCTATGTTTTTGGCGCGTTTTAAATAGTCAAACGCCTGGATGGCTGCGGTTAAGCTAAAAGATGTGTAAGGAAGAGGCTTGAAGTGGCCCGCTATAAATTGGGCTAATACAGCGCTGAGCAGGGCATGCACTTCTTCAGGGTTGTGCACGATCATGTGGTCGAGTGCTAAAATGAAATAGCTGATGTCTGGCCTAACCAGGCTCATCTGCTCCTTTGACCATATGTCTCGTTTGCCTATCTCCACAAAGCGCGCATTTTTATGGCTGGCGCTCAAAGTACTGTCGATGAAGCCTTCGCCGGTCAGCGAGTTTAAGATGACATCTACGCCTTGTCCTTGGGTGTCATGTAAAATCTGTTCGGCGTATTCCAGATTCCTGGAATTGTAAACATGGGTGATCCCTAAGCTCCGCAGGTAGGCCTGCTTTTCAGGGGAGCTAGCGGTAGTGTAGATCTCCGCTCCGATGTGCTGCGCGATCTGAATAGCTGCCAAGCCCACGCCTCCCGCTCCAGCATGAATGAGCACTTTTTCTCCGGACTTAAGTTGTGTCAAGTTTTGGAGGGCATAGTAGGCCGTAGCAAAAACTGTTGGCAGGGCGGCGGCTTCTTCAAACTTAAGCTCCGCTGGCTTGCGCACTACTAAGCGTGCGTCGGCGATGGCGCGATTTGCCAAGCTGCCAGACACAAAGCCGAAAACCTGGTCATTTATTTCCAAAGTCTCTACTTCAGAGCCTACGGCTGTAACCACCCCGGAGCACTCCAGGCCCAAAGCTCCGGCTTCACCAGGGTAAAGTCCCAAGGCATTTAAGACATCCCGAAAGTTTAGTCCAGCGGCTTTGACATCGATGGCTATTTCATGCGGAGCTAGAGCTTTTGATATAACAAGGGGCTGCAAAACTAAGCTTTCCAAAGAGCCTTTATTATGGGTATGCAGCTGGTAGTATTCTTCATAGGGAAGCTCTAAAACGGTGTCTGCGCTTTTAACGGCGTGCGTGCGCAATAATCTCGGGACATAGCGCTGTTTTTGCCGATAAGCCACCTGATCATCCTCATCCAGGCTGGTCAGTTCAGATAAAATCTGTTCTACCTCGATTTGTGGATTGGATGCCATATCGAGGTCGATATGCCGGCAGATGAGCTCGGCATGTTCCAATTGCACAGTTTTGTAAAAACCGCTAAAAGGCGACAGAGTCAGCTCGGAGATAAAATGGGGAACGGGCTGGGCTCCTTTGGTAATATAGCCAAGCAGAGGCATGTTTATGGGGTGAAGAGTGACTAATGCTTGGGTCAGATAAAGCGCCCCTTCGAGGCTAGTTTGCTGTGCCTGTAAGGATAAGTCAAGTATGGGTTCACCAGAGGATGCGGCCTTGCCGCAAAAGTACAGAATGCCTTTTAAATTGCCTGACTGCAGATTTTCTTGAAGTATCCGCAACATATCTGCTTTGCATAGCGAACCTGTTTGTGCAGGTGCTATCACAGTGCTCTGCGCCCCAAGTTCAACCAGGCGTCTCGAAAAAGCGCTGCAGAGCTCACTTCCATCAGAAAAGAGCAGCCAAGCCCCCACTAGCTCTTGCGGATTTATTGACGGGCTGGAGATCTCATGCTGTGAAGTGGGCTGCCAATCGATCTGATAACTCCACTGCTGGATGATGTTCTCGGTTTTTAGCATATGTTGTAAATTGGCCTGAGTCGTTCTTCTAGCCTGATATCCCTGTACGCTTAGCAAGACCATTCCGTTTTGCGAAAAAACTTCAAAATCGGCACTTATCGCCTGTTCAGACCGGCTGGTTATTCTGGCATGCATTTTCACTTTGTTTTCCAGCGGGGAAAAAAAGGTCAGTCGATCGATGCCGATAGGCAGATAAACCTCACTCTGTGGAACGCTGAGCATTTTATTGATAGCTAAAGCTTGAAAACAGCCATCCAATAGCAGAGGATTGCATAAACACCCCGTTTCCGTTTCACTGTGCAATTCGGCGAGTATTTCATCGTCACCGAGCCAAAGGCGTTCAATAGATTGAAAATGCTT
>PLSG01000278.1 GCA_003164155.1 Parachlamydiaceae bacterium
GCACCAGATGCGCCTACCACCAAAGTGTCTTTGGTATCCCGCAAAATAGTGTAGTTAAAGGAGATGAAGAAAAACAGGAAAAACATAGGAAGGAGCTTTTTTAGCTCAAAAACATGTATAGGCCAAAAAAATGACCTCCACTTACCAAACGTTTGATTGGTATCTTGTGCCATGATATATAACCTCAATTGAATTTAAAGATTTAACTCAAAGAAATGGGGTTTACGCAAAATACCGATTTTTTGCGAAGCTATCTTATACCACATTTAATATATTGTTTCAAGGAAGAACTTCAAGATGATCGAGTGTACTCGGCTTGAAAAATTGGAAAGCAACAAAAAGGGGCCGGATATCATCCGGCCCCTTTTTCAAAGAAGGCTTCCAGACTAAGCTAGAGCACCAACTGGCAAAGCTGCCATGCCGTTTAGCGAAAGAGTGGCTTGAGCATTCACAGCTTCGACGTAGAGATTCCACAAGTCGAGTTCGACGTGGCCGTGTCTAATGGATGAAATCAAGTCGCGCTTGATGGTGCGCAGATCTTTTCTTGGGGTCAATTTGCGGACCATGTCTTTATCTCCGGCTTGTCTAGCCATAGTGAGCATGCGTTCTAGGTCGTGCTTAGAAAACACTAACTGATCGCGTTTTTTGCGTGAACCGCGTGCTGCGCGTTGTTTTGGGGGCAAATTCGATGGCTTATCTGAGTGAACGATATGCTTCGAGAGCATTTCTATGAGGCGCTCAGGAGCTTGAGTTTTCATTTTGCGCAAAGTGAAATGGTGCATATAGCCACCGCTTGGACCTGGAAGAAATCGGCAGAGATCGCTTTCTCTTTTAGCGCCAATTTTTTTCATAGCTTGGGTAATTAAGCTTTCGATGTGTTTCGCTTCACTTTTCGCTGCTTTTTCTTGAGTATAGCTCATGTGTAACCTACCTTCTATCCTTTCTTTTGTTTTTTTGCCCTACATAGGGATTAACTCTCAATTGTTAGCAAGGGAGGATTGATTGCCGCATAAAAACAGACATCGAGTCCTATACCTTACTGAAAAAGACACACTTTAAAAAAAACTCCCTTTTTCTTAAAGAGTAAACTTTCGAAATCGAGATCCACTCTCGTAACTTTAAGAAGTGGAACTATGTAATGGGGCATTTCGCATTGGTTGATAATATTCCGAAGCAACTTTATTCTCAATTTACATTGCTATTGGAGTTTATTACTTTTCGACAAAAACAGTCAAGCATAAAGTTTACTTTTTCTTCAAATGTAGCGAATATACCGTGCAAAAGTAGATCGATATACCCCTGTATCTAGTACTACCAATATACACTATATACATACCAAGTATTCAAGGCGCAGTACATCTGTAAGTGTTCAGATACTGGAAAACAAAATCCGCGACAGCAACAGTAAATGTTTTTTTTAATTTCCAAAACTCAAAAACCAACGAATTTAGCTTCAGACTTAAATGCGCATGGACTATAGTGCATCTTTAAAAAGTGAAAGGAGCAAACATGGCTTTGAAAATGTATCAGAAATCGGAAAATCCCCCCCTTTCTACCAACACAAATGTCATCGGCATTGCCGCCGGAAAAGGAGGCGTGGGCAAATCATCGGTGACGGTAAACTTAGCCTTAGCGTTAAAGCGCATGGGGTTTACGGTGGGAGTCATGGATACCGACATTTACGGACCGTCCATACGAAAAATGCTGCCAGAAAACAGGCTGCCCAGTCAAAAAGGCCAAGTCATTGTTCCTGCTCTTTGTGAAGGCATACGCATGATTTCCATGGCCTATTTCCGCCAAGAAAATGAAGCGGCCGTGGTCAGGGCGCCGATTGCCAATGGAGTGATCACACAATTCATTAAACAAGTAGAGTGGGGCAGCCCCGACTACCTGCTGATCGACTTTCCCCCAGGCACGGGCGATATACAGCTCACCTTGTGTCAACAAGCCAATCTAAGCGGAGCCCTTATGGTCACCACTCCACAAGAAGTAGCTGTAATGGATGTGCGCAAAGCCATGCATATGTTCCATCAAGTCAAGACGCCCATTCTGGGGATTGTGGAAAACATGAGTTATTATTACCACCAGAAAACGGATGAAAAGCTATATATTTTTGGGAAGGGAGGAGGAGAGCGCCTGGCGCTAGAATCTGGAGTCCCCTATCTGGGCGGCATTCCCCTCGACCCCACCTTATGCCGCAGCGGAGACTTAGGGCAGTCCCTTTTCTCACAGGATCCAGAAAACCGCACGCCCGTTGTACAGGCCTTTATGTCCATAGCCGGCCGCCTTGTGCAGCAAGTCAGCGCGTTAAAAAGTGCCGCGCAAGACGGCCTGTCGAATTTTGAATTGAAATGGAAGGAGATGACATAAAATGCATGAAATGCGAGACCCTCAAAGCATTGATTTTCAAGCTAATGCGCCTGTGATGGTGAAAAGAATTTCCCAAAAAGATAATCACACCTTCACACTTGAATGGAGCGATGGAGCAATCTGCGACTACCGGCTCAGTGCACTGCAAAGGATTTGCCCATGTGCCGCCTGCGTGGATGAAAATACAGGCAAGCGCGTACTAGATGCAAACTCCGTCAACGAAGATGTGCGAGCAACACGCATAGTCAATGTGGGACGCTATGCCATGCGCATCCATTTCACACAAGGCTGCTCTAGTGGCATTTATAGCTTCGACACCTTGCGCACCATAGGAAAAAAAACCATATGCAAACAAGTTTAAACCCAGCTAAAGCCCTCCCTGCAATTTTTAAGCCAGCTTCTCTGATCAATTGGCTCAAAGCATTTAGCAGGCGCATTTTCAAGCCTTCTCTCCACAGGGATTTAGCTGGCATATTAGGGCTATTACTGCCCCTATTGACTTGCACAGGCCTGTTATTGAGTGGTTGTGCAGACAGCACCCGATGCGAAAAAGGCAAAGAGCTCAAGCAGTGGTTAAGCCAAGATGGCAAAGTAAAGGTCCTCAGCACTACCGGAATGATCGACGATTTGGTCAGGCGCATTGGGGGAGATCACATAGACGCGATCACACTGATCGGGGCAAGCCTTAACCCCCATACCTATCAATTGGTAAAAGGGGATAGTGAAAAACTGGCATTTGCCCAAGTCATTTTTTACAATGGATTAGGGCTAGAGCATGGACCTAATTTGCAGCACTATCTAGCTAACGATGCCAAGGCTCTAGCTTTAGGAGATCAAATAGCCAGAAAGTATCCCCATGAGATCATCACGATCAACAAGCAAGCAGATCCGCATATCTGGATGGATATAGCCATATGGATGAAAGGCATTCCCCTGATAGTAGAGAGACTTAGCCAGCAAGACCCACAGCATGCCGAAATATATAAGTCTAATGGCGTCGCCCTGACGGAGGAAATGCAGCAAGCGGATGCTTTCATTCGCCAAGAGCTGCATGACATCCCGGCCCATAAGCGCTTTTTAGTCACAAGCCACGATGCCTTCAATTACTTTGCGCGCAGCTATCTAGCAGAACCTGGGGAAATCCACGTAGTAGACTGGCAAAAGCGCTTCATGGCGCCAGAAGGGCTATCTCCTGACAGCCAAATAAATCCCCAAGACATCCGCAATTTGATTTCGCATTTAGCACAATACAATATTCATGTGCTTTTTTCCGAATCCAATGTCAGCAAGGATTCCATAAGAAAGATCCAACAAGCAGGACAAGAGGAAGGGTTGCAGATCGTGATATCTCCGCACGCCCTATATGCCGATGCCATGGGTCAAGCCTGCTCGCCAGGAGACACCTACCTCAAAATGATGACCCATAATGCTAAGACTATCTCCCAGATGTTAAAATGAGCTGTTAAATAATATGCCTTCAAAAAGCCACCCCCCAATGCCAAGCGTGCCTGCGCTGGAGGTATTCCAGCTAAACGTCAACTATGATAAGACCCCAGTTTTATGGGACATCTCCTTGCATGTGCCCAATGGAAAAATTGTAGGCATCATAGGGCCAAATGGAGCAGGCAAAAGTACATTTATCAAAGCGGCCCTTGGCATTATTCAGCCGATTTCTGGCAAGGTCGAATTCTTTGGCAAACCGCTGCAAGCTGTCAGGCAAAGCGTAGCCTACGTGCCGCAAAGGGAATCGGTAGACTGGGACTTTCCAAT
>PLSG01000190.1 GCA_003164155.1 Parachlamydiaceae bacterium
TTTGTGTACTTTGTGTCCTTTGTGTCCTTTGTGTCCTTTGAGTCCTCTGTGTGTTTCTTTGTGATAAAAATTTTTAAATTCGATCCAGGAAAGAATGGACCCTATATTTTACGCATGCAGCCATGCGTGGAATTTTTTCTTCCGGCTTGTTATTTTCGCAAGGCTTACATATACTCTTTGTCAAGGGCGCAATCCGCCTTACCAAGACATTTTTATAAGTAAATAATGGAAAATTCAAAATGGAATCTGAAACGACCTTATATCTCATTGCCGCTACTGCCGCAGGTGTAATCCTTGGAATTTCAGCGACTTGGACATATTTTCGGTTAAGCCTGGGTAAGTTTAAAACATATGCCATGCAAATATTATCCCGGGCCGAGATCGAAGCCAATGATCTCAAGAAGGCTGGCGAGCTATCCCTCAAACATTATCAGATAGAGCAACAACGCCACATCGAGCAAACGTGGCAGAATGAAAGGCGCAAGCTGCAAAGGGAAGAGGAGCGCATAAAAATGCGCGAAGACAAGCTGGAAAGCCGCTGGAGTCAAGTTGAGAAAAAACTTTCGGAGATTGAAAGAAGCGAAAACGCCCTCAACGCCCAAAAACTGCGCTTGAACGAAGGTAAAGTCTCCCTCGATGCCTTACAAAACAAACTCATCGCTGAGCTGGAAAAAGCGTCAGGACTAAGTGCTTCCGAAGCCAAAGAGCTATTGATCGGACGCGTGCACTCCGAAGTCAAAGCCGATGCCGCCAATCTCACGCGCCGCATAAGGAAAGAAGCTGAAGAAGAAGCCGAATACGAAGCCAGCAAAATCATAGCTACGGCCATCAACCGCCTGGCGACGGCCTATGTCTCAGAAGCCACAGTCTGCACGGTATCTATACCAAACGATGAAATGAAAGGGCGCATCATCGGACGCGACGGACGCAATATCCGCGCATTGGAAAACTCCACAGGCGTCAACTTTGTCATCGACGATACCCCTGGCGCTGTGGTCATCTCGGGATTTGATCCCATCCGCAAACACATCGCTAAAACAGCCCTCGTCGAACTTTTGCAAGATGGCCGCATCCATCCCACGCGCATTGAAGAGGTCGTAGAAAAGTCGGCGATTAATGTCCAAAAGCAAATTAAACAGCAAGGCGAAGATGCCGCCTTGCGCGCCTGCGCCATGAACCTGCATCCCGAACTAATCATGCTTTTGGGAAAGCTGCGCTTCCGCTACAGCTATGGACAAAATGTATTGGACCACTCTCTCGAGGTTTCCCATTTGATGGGCTTAATGGCCGCAGAATTGGGATTGGACATCCGGCGCGCCAAGCGCATAGGTCTTTTGCACGACATTGGCAAAGCTGTTTCGCATGAAGTCGAAGGGTCGCACGCCATTATCGGGCACGACTTTGCTCTGCGCTTTGGAGAGAGCAAAGAAGTCGCCAACGGCATTGGATGCCACCACTTTGAGATGGAGCCCCTGACCGTCGAAGCCGCCCTTTGCAGTTCAGCTGATGCCATTTCGGCCTCGCGCACCGGAGCGCGCATCGAAGCGGTGGAGGAATATGTCAAGCGCCTAAAGAAACTCGAGGATATCGCTTTTGAATTTCCCGGAGTGGACAAAGCCTATGCTTTGCAAGCCGGCCGAGAAATTCGCATCGTGGTTTTGCCCGACATGATTGATGACGATGGAGTGGTCAATCTGGCACGCGACCTCACCAAAAAGATTGAAAATGAGCTGCATTATCCAGGAAAAATCAAAGTCACCGTGATCCGCGAAAAGCGGGTGGTGGAATACGCCGTTTAATTATTTTTTTTTGTAGAAAAACAATAGCTGATTTGGCAATATAACTTCACCTTTCAACAAAATGGAGACCAAAACATGCGACGCTCAATATGTTATTGTGAGCCTACTGTTGCCTATGCCGGAGAAACTAATACGTGGAAATTCATTTACACTTCCGCCACCTCACTTCCCAAGGGAACGCGCCTAAAATTTGATTTGCTCAGCAACGGACGGGATATAGACTGGCAATTACCCGACGTCAATCTTAAAAAANNCTATGCCGAACTAGAAAATGGAAAAATCCTGCAAGCCAATAAAATTGAAGTAGCCAATAGCCTGGTTCCCCAGTATGGGTTTACATTGCAAAGCGAATTGCCTGCGGGGAGCTCACTTAAAATCATTATCGGGAGTCCTGAAAAAAACAAAAAATCCGATGGCAATGTCGCCCAGACAACTTCCCAAAGAAGGCGCACCTTTCTGCTCTACATAGACACTACAGGGAAAGGGAATCACTTTGAAGAACCCGAGGTCTTCTCTTTGGACATTCGAGGAGCTCAACTACATACCGTGCACGTCTTGGCTCCATCCTTTGTAACCAAAAATAAGCGCTTCGATATCATACTGCGCTTTGAGGATCAATTTGGCAATCTCACAAACTTCGCCCCCCCCGAGACGCTCATAGAGTTGTCTTATGAACACTTGCGCGAAAACCTCAAATGGAAGCTCTTTGTGCCAGAGACAGGCTTCATAGCATTGCCTAACCTCTATTTCAATGAGCCCGGCATCTACACGATTCAGCTCTATAACACACTCACCAAAGAATTTTTCTGCTCTCCACCCATAAAGTGCTTTGCAGAGAGTCACAAGAACCTTTTCTGGGGACTGCTTCATGGGGAATCGGAGCGGATCGACTCAACCGAGAATATTGAAAATTGCTTAAGGCATTTTCGCGATGAAAAAGCCCTGAACTTCTTCGCCATCTCACCTTGCGAAAGCCAAGAAGAAACATCAAACGAGCTATGGAAAACCCTCTCGCAAAACGTAGTTGAATTTGATGAAGAAGATCGCTTTGCAACCTACCTCGGATTTCAATTCGTCGGAAGCAAAATGGAAGAGGGAGTGCGCCAAATCGTCTATAGCAAGGACAATAAGCAGATCTTGCGCAAAAAAGACGCCAAAAGCAACACTCTCAAAAAAATCTATAAAAGTTTTGCACCCAAAGAAATCATAGCTATCCCCTCGTTCACTATGGGGAAAGGCTTTGAATTTGACTTTTCAGAATTTGAGCCCGATTATGAGCGCGTGGTAGAGATATACAATTCATGGGGATCGTCAGAATGTTTGGCTAAAGAGGGCAACCCGCGCCCCATCCAAACTCCAGATAAAAGTGGCATATCCGAAAGCATCGAAGGCTCTGTGCAAAAAGCCTTACAAGCCAATTGCAGATTTGGCTTTGTGGCTGGTGGTTTAGACGACAGGGGCCCTTATGCCGCTTTATTTGAAAGTGATCAAACGCAATACAGCCCTGGCCTTACGGCTATAATCTCCCCTGCGCATACTAAGCAGGCATTCTTTGATGCTCTGTATAACAGGGCCTGTTACGCCACTACCGGACAGCGCATTATTGTAGGCGTCTTTATCGCTGAAGCTCCCATGGGCAGCGAGATCTCTACCGCAGACAAACACGGATTGCTGATCAACCGACACATTTCAGGCTATGTGGCCGGTACGACAAAACTGGCAAAAATTGAAATTGTGCGCAACGGCAAAGTCATTAAAACGTTTAATCCAGAAAGCTATTCCCTCAACTTCACTTATGACGATATGACTCCCTTGGAAAAAGTCGTTTTCAGTGCAAGTAAAGGAAAGCCTCCCTTTGTCTATTACTATTTGCGCGTCATCCAAGAAGACGGGCACATGGCTTGGAGCTCACCCATATGGGTGGATCTGCTACCTCCCAGTGCGGCAAAGAGCGAAGCGCGCCGTGCAGCGCGTCTTTCAAAAAAGCCAGTAGAGACCTTTGACTTCCATCGCGAAGAAGAGGAAGAAGAAATTGAGGAAGTAGAGGAAGACGAAGAAGATGTAGACGAGATTGGAGAGGAACCAAACGTATAGACGTTGAGGGTGAAGACATCCTAGCTTCATACCAAATGGGGGTGGAGCATGTAGCCCAGGGCTAGAGTGTTGATTTTGTGAGGATTTTACAGTGATAAAATCCCACAAATTTAATATTCACCCCCGAATGGGGGGGTGAATACCAGTCTTCATCTTTTTAAGAGGGCTATGGTGCTGGATTATTCACCATCCAGCACGCCTACAGCGTGCGGAATTTCGTCCAGCCAACCTAGGGCGATGCCCTAGGCTAATATAAGAAAGGCCTTCAGCCTTTTAGGATGTGTCATGATCGTGTTTTCATTACTCTTCATAAAAGGCTGAAAGCCTTTCTTATATTAGCCTAGGGCATCGCCCTAGGTTGGCTGGGCGAAATTCCGCACGCTGTAGGCGTGCTGTATAGCGAATAATCCAGCACCATAGCCCTCTTAAAATTTGGATTAATAGAGCTTTCTCCATGAAATTTTGCACCCTTCTAATTGCACTCGTCTGGCTGAATTTAACCAGCATTGCCCATGGGGCTGATTCGAATATGCCGGGGCTGATGCCAACCTCTAGCCTGGAGCTTGTACCTGTAGCCAGCAAAGGGCGGATAGCTCCATCAGATGCCTATGCCCGCCTATGGCTTTTTGATCTCTACCACAACCTCAAAATAAAAGCAGCTCATCGCGCCGCCTTTCACCCTTCGGCTGGATCGGCACTGGAACTGCTCTGGAAAATGCATTTTCTTGGGCACACACCTTGGGATGATGCCCCTCTGTTTTGGCTGCCATCGGCGCAGCTCAAAATTTTGCTTGGGCTGCAACCTAAGGAAGACAATTTTAGCTTCAACCAATTATATACCAGCCTTTACAGCGATAAAAACATAAATGCGGCCGTCTACAGCCAGTTGACAACCTATCACTTCCTGGTAAACTATACAGATCCTCACAATCGATTGAGGAGTGAGAAATACGAAGTCATCCCTCTCTCATCCGGATTATGGGCCCAGTTCCAAGGCGATGATGTGGCCATTGCCGCGACTCCACATGCTAAACCATGGCAATCTCTATCAGCGGGCATGGTCATAGCCCAAAATGTCCGCAAAAATGCGCTTGAGATAGTGCGCGCTTGGAAAAAAACGACAGAAGAGCTCAGCCAATTATTAAGCGCGCTCAACGCATATCGCCAAATGAGCTCCGAGACCCCATTTTCAGAGGCATATGAAAGGGAATTAAGCCGCTTGGAATCTGAAGGTCTCCGCCCTAAAGACATCGCCTATCAGCTGGAGATGCAATTCCCCTTAACCTTGCGTTTAAAGCAAGCTGGCACTTCTCTGCCAGCGCTGCCCAGCCGCCACCAAAAGGGAGAATGGCTTTCACTGAAAAGCCTTAAGGTAAAAATCTACAATCCTGCCACGCAAAAGCTTGAGCTGCCGGGGAATTTCACGCTGTATTCCGATGCGCAATTTACCACCCTTCGAAAGGCGTATCTGGAGATAGAAAAGGCCGTCACACAAAGTAGACAAGGCAGGGCAAGCACCTCAACCCCTCTGCCTGGCGATAAAATGAGCGCTGCCAAAGAGCCTGAAGTTGGCTCTGAAGCCATATCTGAAGACTCTGTCCAATCCCTGGCAAAAGCATTGCAAGACAGCTATGCCAGCTTAATTGGCAAATCCTATGCGCAAGCTATAGATAAGCAGCTGACTTATCCTTCGGTTCTCCGTCTAAAAGCCGAACAATTCTATCTAAAATACCCTCTAATACCCCTATCAATGGCTTTATATGCCTGTGCGGCTTTGCTGCTAGCGCTTTCTCTTTCACTCAATCCGCTCAGTTCGAAAAAAACGTCCTCCTTGGGAGCTTGGGGAGTAGGCCTGATGGCTGTGGCTTTTTTTCTGCACACTGGTATCTTGGGATTGCGCTGCCTAATTTTGCAGCGCCCTCCCGTATCCAACATGTTTGAAACAGTCATCTACGTACCATGGGTGGCCGTCTTAATCAGCTTTGCGCTGTACTTCACGACCAAACGTTCATGGATCTTGTTAGCTTCTAGTTTTATGGCGCTCGCCATGCTTATCCTTTTGCAGATCACCCACCTGAGCAGCCACTTGGAGAATGTACAAGCTGTCTTGAACTCGCAATACTGGCTCGTAGTGCACGTTTTGATGATAGTCGGCAGCTATGGAGCCTTTGTTCTAAGTGGAGTACTCGCTCACATATACCTCGGCGCATCAGTCTTTAACGCACGAGAAACCGAAAGCATGCGCACGATAGGGAAATTAACTCTGCAAACCATCTATATAGGCACTGCCTTGCTCATCCCCGGCACCATATTAGGGGGGGTGTGGGCGGCCGAAAGTTGGGGGCGATTTTGGGATTGGGATCCGAAAGAATCGTGGGCGTTTATTTCCAGCTGCATCTATCTCATCTGCATACACACCTTCACCTTCCATCATATACGCTATTTTGGATTAGCTGTAGGATCTATCATTGGACTGCAAGCCATCACATTTACCTGGTATGGCGTCAACTACATCCTAGGCACAGGGCTGCACAGTTATGGCTTTGGAAGCGGAGGAGAACGGTACTACTACCTCTTCTTGGCTGCAGAGATGCTCTGCTTGGTTTTCGCTGGCATATGGCGAAAATGGCAGCAGCGCTCCGCTGCATAGACTTTAGAATCAATTCCACCCCTTTCGAAAAAACCACAAAATCACACCGATGAGCCATTTGAAAGCAAACTTTTTTTTAGTGTATCTGCTTTTCTTTATGGAAAATATAGTCCGATTTGTAGTATACCGAGAGCTTTAAATAAACTTTCCTCAACCGTCTAACGTGAAATAAGAGCATGAAAAAGCTATTTCCTTCCAGGCCGTTCATTATCAAGGGAAGTCTAGTACCACTGATTTGCGCTTTGAGCCAAAATTTGCTGGCGGCTGAAGCCCAGAATCTCGATCTTTACAACACAGATAACGCTACGCATTGGGATTCCGCACAAGCCCAGGCCCCCTTTGGCAACACTTTGACCTATGAGACGCAGTGGACAGACTACCCTGCAGCGCCATCTTACGATTATGAAAGGCCGCAAGCTGAGCCAGAAACCTCTAATTCACCGTCCCACGAGCAATTTCCAAGTCATTTTTTGGAGCAATCACTAAATCAGACGCATGAAACCACCTGGGAAAAATCTTCCAATCCCTTGGAAGGAGGTTATTCGAACTATTCGGCATCTCCCATTTACTCATCCTTTGCCGAACCAGCAACCACTGCAAAAACAATCGGCGAAGTCTCCTCAGCCACAGATAATACCAGGGCCTCTGTGGCAGCAGCTGCACCAGCAACAGCGGCTATCCCACCGCCATCCATCGCTGTGGGTGCAGGTATAAGCTCGGACATCACATCAACCCCGACCTCAAGAGGGCCTCTACAGCCATCCGTGCCGATCTTTCAAGATTCCGTTCCCCATCACAGGCCTCTCGCCCGCACTCCGCCAAAAAGTTCTATACCAGCCGAACACTCCTCTACAGCCATGCGCGCGCTTTCCCCTTGGCCGGATGAACTGATCCCTGCCGCGGCTCAATTTGAGGAGAAAGCTCCGTCTCAAACCGAGGGCAGCCAAAAAACCGCCGCATTAAAGCAAAGTACGGCAGCCCGTCCAAGCTCCGCTAAAGCAGAAATCGCTCAAAATGCAAATGGCAGTGATGCTAACGTCGAAGTGACCCCCAGCGGAACACCTGGCAACGCCTCGGCCAATCAGGGCTACTTGATAAACTTCAATAATTTGAGCATGGTGCAGTACTTGCGCTATGTCAGCAAAATCACCAACAAGAACTTTATCTTCGATGAGGCAGATGTCGATTTTAACATTACGATTATCTCCGATNNAACAGGGCAACAACATTGTGATTCATAAAAATCCCAAGGTGAACAACCCCGCACGCATCGTCACTCCTCAAAATTTGCAATCCATGCATCTTTCTAAGGATACGGAACTCGTTACCCGCGTATTTCACTTGAACACCATCAGCCCTGATAAAATATCCGAAATCTTGCGCCCGCTGCTGTCTGCACAGTCTATTATCGAACCTATTAGAGAAACTAGCCAGATCATCATTACGGACATCACCACGAACATTGCCAAGGTGTCACAGCTAATTACCAGCCTTGATTCGCCTGAAAGCGGATTTGAAATTGGACAATACGTGGGTGTCAATACGGCTGCTTTAACGCTTATCGATACCGCCCAGCAACTCTTGGCTCCATTGGCGGGTGATAAGACGCTCATTATGGTTCCTCATGCTCAATCCAACAGCATCTTCATAGTGTCCACCCCATTCTTAGTAAACCGGGCCATGGCCATACTTGAACAAGTCGATGTAAGAACTGGCTCAACTCGCGTAATGACACTTAAAAATCTACATTATGGAGAAGGTGGCGAGGAAGAGATTGAACAAGGTGCTGAAGGCGGGGCAAATGCACCAGGTGGCGGTCCAAATGGGCCAGAAGGGGGAACCAATGTACCTGGCGGTGGAGCAGTCTCGCCAGCTGGCGGGGCAGGAGTTCCTTCCGGCCAGGCGAGATTGAGTGAACAGCAGATGGAACAAGAAATCCAGCGCAGGTTGGGACGTGAATTGCAGCAACGCGGCCTGGCGCCTCAAGAGGGTGCCGAAGGTCAAGAGAGTTTTGGAGGACCTTCTCCTTGGACTAATCAGCAGCCTCTGGGAAGCATCGAAGGCACCAAGTTTTTCATCCATAAGCTCCAATACCGCAAAGGCAACCAAATTGAATCGGCCTTGCGTAGCATTGGCGACAGCATTGAACTTGCTGGGGATGCCAACAAGAGCATGGTAGCCACTTTGCGCAGCGTGCAGTGGATCGAGTCATCGAATTCACTGATTTTTACCGGCACAGTGTCTTCCTTGGCTAAAGTTAAGGAATTCATCAACCAATTCGACACACCTGTCAGACAGGTTTTCATCGAAATGCTGGTTCTCGATACTTCCATCTCCGACAGCTTAAACTTTTCAACCAGCTGGGGTACGCATTTTGACGGACCGAGCTCAGCCGGCTTTGAAGGATTCTCTGGCGAGACTGTCAACCCTGTACTGCAAACTCTGGCCTTGGGAGATTCGCCTGTTACGCCAATTTTAGATGCCCTATCCTTAAGTACTATCTCTTCCAGCTCCTCTAGCTCGGTGGGGGCAGTAAACACAGCTATCTCCCCGGTGGTATCTTCGCAGTTTAACCTTGGGGTTATTGGCCGTTCGATTAATTTCTGTGGCAATAGCTTCGGTTCAATTGGAGCCTTAGTAAGTGCTTTGCATACCGATACTAGCGTCAAAGTGGTCATGAATCCGAAAATTCTTGTTGAGGACAATAACTCAGCCGAAGTCTTCGTAGGTCAGAACTTGCGCTTTAAAACCCAGTCGATAGTAAACAACTTAGGCGTAATCACCACCAACAATTTCGAGTATAAAGACATTGGGATATTGTTCAAGGTGACTCCGCATCTTGGCAATAACAATATCATCACCATGGAGATCGAACAAGAGCTCACGAACGTGATCCCCAACACAAGCGTCGTGGGAAATGTCGATGTCGGCCCAGATACCGCAAAAAGCCACACCAAAACGGTGGCGCACGTGCCCGATAATTTCTTTGTGGTGATCAGCGGATTGCTGTCTGATCAGTTCACCACGGGCAGGATCCAAACACCTTGCCTAGGCGGAATCCCCCTATTGGGATCCCTGTTTGCCAAAACATCCGATCAAGATATCAAGCGCTGCTTATTGATATTCATTAGACCGCACTTCCTCGATGCGATCGATGAAATCAATAAAATGACCAAGCGGCAGCAAGATATGTTTAGAGAAAAAGAGCGCTTGCAGGATCGTTGGCCAAGAGAAGTTCAAGGCGCCCTCGACTTCTTCAACATACAAGACAACCGCAATATGTGCGAGTAGGTAATTGATTTATTCACCCCCGAATGGGGGTGAGGGCATGTAGCCCAGGGCTTGGGTGTGCTTCATCCTTTTTAAGAAGGTTATGGTGGCGGATTATTCACCATACAGCACGCC
>PLSG01000042.1 GCA_003164155.1 Parachlamydiaceae bacterium
CCAATCATCAAGAACCTTTCTCTACCTAACATATTCGTGAACGTGCCCGTGCGCGTGCCCGTGCCCGAATTTCCGATTTTCTGCCCTGATCCGAACTTCCTTGCAAAAGATGTGGGTAAAAGCATGAGCCCGTGCCCGAATTTTCGATTTTCTGCTCTGATCCACCAGTTCCTCAAGGAGATGTGAATAGTTGCAAAATTTTAACATGCGTGATTTTTTTTAAAGCTGCCTTGCAATCCCACAGGGTCGTTGGTGATGATACCCATCACTCCCATCTCCAGCAAAGCCTTGGCCCTTTTGGGCTGGTCAACTGTAAAGACCCACACGCAGATTTCTTTAAGTATCAACTGGCGCATTAAAGAGGCATCTACCATTTTATCCCATAGGCATAAATGCTTCAATCCCATAGCCAAAAATGCCTCTAAGCCATGCTGATCTTCTACATTTCCCAATACAGCTTGAAAGGGGTCGAGAGCAATCACTGCGCGGATAATTTCAGGCGAAAAACTGGCTATAATACATGTTGTAGGAGGGCGGCGCTTATGCAATCTATCCAGAGCCGCCGCGGCAAGATTGGCAATATTTCCCCCTTCTAACTTGAGCTCTATCATCATTCCTACATGGCCCACATCCAGTTGTAGTACTTCATCAAACAGGGGAATCTGCTCGCTTGCAAAACGCGCATCAAACCACGTTCCGGCATCCAAAGCCTTCAGCGCATTCGCCGTCAGATCTCCTACGGAGTAATCTCCGCGGGCATCTGTAGTGCGCATGACCGTACTATCGTGAATGCATACCGGCACCCCATCTTTTGATAAGCATATGTCAAACTCAAAAAAGTCCACACCTAGGCTTATCGCCTGGCGGAACGCAGCCAAAGTATTTTCCGGAGCCCTTTTGCTATCGCCACGATGCGCAATTAGCGCGGGTTGCTTTAACCAAGATTGATTCTCCACTTTCCCTCCACATATTTTAAAAATATCTATAAGTCCTCATGAAATTTCTTTGAAAGCCATTTCTGGGGCGTTTCTTCTTTCGTTCCTATCCTTCCCATCTTTTTTCCCNNTAGAAAGATAAAAGAGACAAGTACAGTAGCCAAAAATGTTGAGAAATTTCAGGTCAGATCTTCCTCAGTTCCTCCCAGAGTCTCCGAGGGCCTCCGACCTGTTACGCTGCGTACACCTATTTTCCAACAAAACCACATTCTCAAGTGCTTTTCGAGCTATCAAAAACGCATAATTTATAAAATATTCTCTTGCAGTAGCTTACGGCAGATTAGGTAACAAAATTTTGACTATCACAAAAAAATTGGTGGATCATTTATTTGCCAACCGGTATCAAAGGAAGTAAATCCTTTAGTAAATCGGTTTGCTCCTAGTGAGAAAACAGGGACAAATAGGCTAAGGCCACATAAATACTAGGGACAAGGCCTATATAGACCTCCAAACCGATATAAATTTTTGTTTTTTGTTTTTAACCATATGTAAAGAGGTAAGTTATGAAAAAATTAGCCGGCTTCTCTTCCTTGTTCGCTTTAGCAGCTACAGCTGTATTGCTTTCTAGCTGCAGCAGCTGCGATCCATGTTGTGAGCCATGTCCAAAGCCACGCTGTTGTCCAAAACCAGCCTGCTGTCCTCCACCTTGTTGCCCAAAACCATGCCCACCATGCCCACAACCATGTCCTCCTCCATGCTGCCCAAATCCCTGCTAGTAAGTACATGATTTGTGGAATAAAAATATTCTTGCAAAGCATTCCCTAGTTTGCAAGAATGTGAAAAAGCAGTGCCAAATTAAAATTTCAGATATCTTGGATATTTGAAATCCGATCCAAAAAACGTTCTCAGAACTAAACTGAGTCAATCTTAGGAGTATTTACATGAAAGCTCTAGCCTCAATCTTCGCCATAGCTTCAACAGCTATCTTGCTCTCAAGCTGCAACAATTGTTGTGATCCTTGCGCTCCTGCATGTTGCGAACCATGTCCAAAACCAATATGCTGCCCTCCCCCATGCCCACCTCCTTGCCCCACATACTGTGCTCCTCCTTGCCCACCATGCCCACAGCCTTGCGCTCCTCAGCCACGCTGGAACTGCCCTCCTAGCTGCTAGTAGGGAATGTCGGGCGGGTATTGATATACCCGCCCTCGTTAAAATGCGCGCAAATGGAGAATGGACGCCATAACTGCACAGGGACATAAATATCAACCTCAGCGGACCACAAAGGCCTCCCACAAGAGACTCAAGGGGCCAAAAATCCAAAGGAGACCGCAAATGAAAAGCATTGTTTCTGTCCTCGCCTTGGGAATGTCAGCTCTGATGCTCACCGGATGCAACTGGTGCAACACCTCTTGCGATCCTGCCTGCTGTCGCCCTTGCCCTCAACCGGTATGCACGCCTAATGACAAGGGATGCTGCCCAAAGCCACACTGGTGCGGTGAAAAGAGCATTGATTACAGCGATCCCAACTTTTACGAGTATTGAAGAGCGCGCCATTGAGATCGACTTTTCTGCCATTATCCCCATAATGGCATACAGATATTGTTATTGTGTAGAAAAAAAGTGTCACTTGGAACTTTCAGGAAACTTTAGACTTTTAATTACAAGGAGTCTTATATAATGCGAAAACAACTAGGATTATTTACCTCGTTGCTCATTTTATGTGCCACAGCACTCTGCTGGTCGGGCTGCTCTTCCAACAAAAATAATTGTTGCCCTGAAGTAACAGCTTGTCCAGAACCTTGCGCACCTGTTTACCAACCGCCCTGCGCACCTCCTTGCCCTCCCAAACCGGTATGCCCACCACCTTGCGCACCTTGCCCTCCCGTGTGCAAACCTGTGTGCCCACCACCTTGCGCACCTTGCCCTCCCGTGTGCAAGCCAGTGTGCCCACCACCTTGTGCACCTCCTTGTCCTCCCGTGTGCAAACCAGTGTGCCCACCTCCATGTGCACCTCCTTGTGCCACAGGTAAATGTGCTTCTGGCGAATGCGCCCCCATCTGCCCACCTGTTTGTAAAGCGGCTGCGCCTTGCAAATACGGCCCAGAAGGCGAGCTATGCTGCGTTGGCGTAACTGTTCGCGCCAAACAACCTAAAATGTGCACACTCGGTGACACATACCCCCTAGACATCCATGTTACAGCCAGCCTAGCTGTATGTGATGTGGTAGTAAATGCCAATCTACCTGACGGAGTCACTGTCGTAAGAAGTGAACCAGAAGGAATTCGCATGGAAGGACGCCGTGCTGTATGGAAAATCGGCAGCATGGACAAATGCGAACAAAAATGTGCAAGAATCTTCTTGAAAGCCGACGTTGAAGGCGACCTATGTGTTTGCTTTTGCGCCAGTGCTGTACCTGTACAATTTTGCGGTCTAGTTTGTGCAAAACCTCTACTCACTTGCGAAAAGTGTGGACCTAAAGAAGTATGCCCAGGCGACCCAGTGCCTTACGTTATCACAGTAACTAACAACGGCTCATGCGCTGCAGAAGACGTTGTCGTAACTGATATCGTGCCAGACCAACTAGAACATGCTAGCGGCCTGCGCTCATTGGTATACAAATTGGGCACTATCGAAGCTTGTGAAACCAAGAAAATCAACGTATGCTTCACTGCTGTAAAACGCGGTATCGCTTGCAATAGAATCTTGGTAACAGCTTGCAATGCCAACCAAACTGGTTGCGAATTCTGCACATGCGTATGCTGCTGCAAAGTTGAATTGACCAAAACAGGTCCTAAAGAAGTCGGTATCGGCAAAACAGCTGAATACTTGCTAACTGTAGTCAACACCGGCGATAAAGTCCTAACTGATGTACAATTGACAGACTGCCCTTCACCTGCTACAAGCATTGTAGAAGCTAAAGGCGCACAAGTATCTGGCAATACAGCAGTATGGCGCTTTAAAGAACTAAAACCCGGCGAAAAACAACAGTTTGTGCTTGTACTAACTACATGCACACCTGGCTACTATTGCAACAAAGCTCAAGTCACTAACTGCCAACAGTGCTGTGCAGTGGCTGAAGCGTGCACAAGATGGAAAGGACGCCCAGCGCTTAACCTGTGCGTAAATGCTGCCTCTAACCCCATATGCATCGGCGATGTAAATACATACACGATCACTGTGGTTAACCAAGGCTCGGATGAAGACAGAAACGTAAAAGTAACTGTTAACTTCCCAGATGAGCTGAAGCCTCTTTCCGGTTCTGGCGCAACAGGTGCAACTGTTTCTGGTCAATCAGTGACATTTGCTCCATTTGCAATCATGGGCCCAAGACAAACTGTGACCTACAGAGTCGATGCTAAAGCCGTGAAATCCGGTGACGATCCTCGCATTAAAGTGGAAGTTTCTTCAGATTCAGTGAAGACTCCTCTTGTCGAGGAAACCAGCACAATTGTAAACTAATCTTAGTAGACAATTGTTCGTTAAGTCGAACAAAAAGGGCAGCCTGCTTATGCAGGACTGCCCTTTTTTTTTGGAATTCTATTTCTTTCCAAAAAACCGTGCGAATATAGGACAATTTAAGCAGCAGCTGCGCTTACAATATACCTATAAAAATATTGACGCTCCCCAAAAAAACTTGACTCCCAGAGATGAAAAAAGCATCCAAGACGAATTCCGGAAGGATCTCAAAGAGGCCCTGACTAGCATCTTTTTTGAAAAAGTT